>JBLIBC010000018.1:0-19389 GCA_047632015.1 Glaciecola sp. | reverse complement strand
TATCAGCAAAAAAAGCCGCAAGACAGGTCGAAGAAAGAGAAATATTATGAACAGTTAAAAACATTCATGTTTTCACCTGGAACTGGCGTGGATGGAGTCCCTGTAATAGGAGACAAACTGAACATATTTAGTGAAAAAATGAGGCCTCTGTATGACTTTACACTTGAGAAAGTAAATTATCAGGATTCAATTCCATGTTATTTATTTGTTTGTAAAAAGAAAAAAGAGGTGAAGGAGCGGAAGGTCGTTATTCAATACTTGAAGACGTACTATGACAGACGAACTATGAACATTATTGCTCGTAAATACAGAATCAAGGACAGTAACATGCTTTTTGACTTTGATATCAGGATGGCTGTTTATTTGCAAAAAATTGGTCAAGAATACTTTCCTACGAGTATAAAATATTTAGGCAATTGGGATGTCCCTTTCAAAAAAAGGGAACGTTTAACGTTTCAAATTACTACAAAACTTATCAAATAACAATACTCAAACCACAGAGCTTTTCGGAAGTTTTGACGAAGAACATTTTTCGTTTGTTAAGGCGAAAAACTTAAGCATAGCCATATGCTACGGTTTCGTTTTCAACAAAGAGAAAAGGAAAATGGACAAGTGAAAAAACCGAAAACCTATAAGATTTGAGTATATATTGAACGAACGGTATAAAATGGTATATTTGTTTTTAAAAAATTATATCTATCATGAGTCAAGAGGTGAAATTAAACGACAGTATTAAAGTTCATTACACAGGGAAAATTGAATCAGGAGAAGTTTTTGATAGTTCTTTAGAACGTGATCCTTTGGCTTTCAAGGTTGGTGACGGAACTTTGCTTAAAGGGTTTGAAAACGCTGTGATTGGGATGAAAATTAATGACAGTAAAAAAATTAATATTCCAAGTGGTGAAGGTTATGGGAATGTTCTTGAAGACTTAATTGCAAAAGTAGACAGGAAAAACTTAAGTCAGGAAATAGAACCTACTGTTGGAATGGAACTCATGTCAAAATACCCTGACGGCACCGATGTAGTGGTAAGAATTGTTGACGTGGCTGATCAAGAAGTAACTGTAGATGCTAATCATCCCTTAGCGGGAAGAGATTTAACTTTTGAAATTACATTGGTTAGTATTGAAAATTAAGCTGTTCAAAACACAACTTATTTTTAAGATTTACGTAAATTAAAGAAAGGTATTCTCTCTGGGTGCCACACAATAATAACTGTCAATTTTTTAACAAATGAACAAAGTACTTTATTTATTTTTTTTCCTCCTTCCTGTTGTTGTTTCAGCCCAAGATGGATGGGAAGAACAAGCTTCTGGGATTACGGATAACATCAATAGTTTGTATTTTTTTGATACAAACACTGGTTTTGCAGCGGGCAAGGATGGAAACCTACTCAAAACGACAGATGGTGGAACTACTTGGTCAGCAAGTCCTATTACTTCAACTAGTGATTTTAAAAAAATACATTTCAGAAACAGCACTGACGGATTTTTGTTAAGTGAAGACGGAAATTTATATACATCGGTTAATTCTGGAAGTACTTGGAGTGTTCAATCCTTGGATCTTCATGGTTTGAATGGGATTAGCTTCAATGGGGAAAATGGTGTTATAGTAGGAGATGACGGAAATGTATTTACGAGCTCTGACGGCGGTACAAATTGGAAAAGACAAAGTCCTTTGGGGGTATGGATTATGAATGATGTTTTATTTTTTGATGACAGTACAGTAGTGGCAATTGGTGCGCATGGAGAACTGCACTTAAGTACTAACAAAGGTGTATCGTGGTCAATTGTTAGCACCAGTACAACAGCTACACTATCATCTCTTGACAAAATGAACAGCTCAACAGTACTAATATGTGGAGAAGAAGGAACAGTAATAGAATACGAACCAATAAACAGTGTACTTAAAGCAGTAGCTGTTGGTTATACTGATAACTCATGGTTAAAAAGTGTATCATGTCAAAAGGACGATGTATGTTACATTGTAGGAACTAAAAGTACTGTTTTGATTAAAAACATTGACACGTGGGTATTCAAACCTTTAGATGATAATGTCAATTTAAATGCAGTTCACTTTTTGAATGACGCCACTGGTTATGTAGTGGGAATAACTGGAGTAATTTACAGGCACAATGGTGGAGGCTACCCAAATTCTATTTTGGAAATAAAACAACCAGGAATTAGCATTTTTCCAAATCCGGTAACAAATTCATTGACTGTGACGCATAGTTTAGAAGGTAATGCAATGGTTAGAGTTTACAATAATGTTGGAGCTGTTGTATTTAACACGGTCACTTCAGACACTTCTAACATCATTGATACAAGCATGCTACCTTCAGGTGTTTATGTTCTCCAGTTAAGGAGCGGACAATCAATTGTCACCAAAAAATTTATAAAACGATAGGTTTTAATGAGCACCATCACTAGCCTGTCGGTAATTGCTTGCTACTTTGTTATGCTAATTGCCATTTCTTGGTTTACATCAAGAAAAGCGACATCAAGCTCATTTTACAATGGAGACAAAAGCTCTCCTTGGTTCCTTGTTGCTTTTGGAATGATAGGAGCAAGTTTGTCCGGTATTACTTTTATATCAGTTCCGGGAATAGTGCATGGATCTGGAATGACTTACATGTCTATTGTATTTGGGTACTTCTTTGGTTACTTGGTTATCATTTTTGTTTTGCTTCCTCTTTACTATAAGCTGAACCTCACTACCATATACAGTTATTTAAAGGGAAGATTCGGGATAAAAACATATAAAACTGGCGCTTCTTTTTTTTTACTTTCGAGGATTATTGGCGCGGCACTGAGACTGTACCTCGTCGCCGAAGTTTTGGATGTGTTTCTATTTCAAGCTATTGGCCTTCCCTATTGGCTTGGAATAGTAATTACAATAGCATTAATTTGGGTATACACTTTTAAAGGAGGTATAAAAACTATCATTTGGACCGATACCATTCAAACAGCAGCCATGCTTTTTGCTGTAGCGATTACATTTTATTTTATCAAGGATAGTCTTGATTTTTCGTGGGGACAGGTCATTGATAAAGTAAGTAATAGTGAATATGCTCAAATTGTTGATTGGAAAGGTAAAGGCTGGGGCAGTTTTGCTATGGGCCTTGTAAATGGTGCGTTTATCACCCTGGTGATGACGGGTCTTGACCAAGACATGATGCAAAAAAACTTGACTTGTAAATCTTTGAAAGAGTCTCAAAAAAACATGTTTTGGTTCAGCGTTGTTTTAATCCCTGTTAACCTGATATTTTTAGCTCTGGGAGTTTTGTTATACGAATTTTCACTCGGAGAAGGTTTCTTGGAAATTATCACAAACGGAGCTGAGGAAAGCACTTTCCACCTGTTAGACAGCAGCCGCACTGTAAGTACTGAAATAACTACTGACAGATTATTCCCCTCTATTGCTGCTGGAAATTACTTTGCACCAATGTTAGGAATTGTATTTTTGGTTGGCTTAATTGCCGCAGCTTACTCAAGCGCAGACTCAGCATTAACGTCTTTAACCACTTGTTTCTGTGTTGATATTATCGAAAAGGAAAATGACACAAAAACAAGAACTCTGGTGCATATTAGTATTTCGATATTGCTAATCCTTGTTGTGCTTGCATTTAAGCAAATTAATAATGACAGTATTGTTTGGGAACTTTTTGCCTGGGCGGGCTATACGTACGGGCCTATATTAGGATTTTATGCATTTGGTTTACTTACCCAACTAAAAATAAAAGACAGTCTTGTTCCAATAGTGGCAATAGCTTGTCCAATTATTTGCGTACTGCTTAAAGAAAATTCTGCCTATTTATTTAACGGGTACAAACTAGGATTTGAAATCCTCCCCATTAATGGTTTCCTGACCTTTTTAGGGTTATTGATAATAAAGAAGTAAGTTGTTTAAGTAACTTTATTGCTCATCAATGACCGGCACAAACTTAAAATCCTTGTATTTATATACTGTTGTAGAAACATTATCGAGGCCTGTTCTGTTTCCTGTAAATTTATACAGGTAATTTGAAACTTCACCTTTTGTATGCCTTCCCGCTACCTGTGTATGGCTGTATATATTGTTTTCAAGCTTACCACATAAGTTCAATAAAATCTCATATGCTAGCACTGCATGGTAACTAGGTTCCGTATAATGAACTTTAAAATATGAGGTGAAAAAACTCTCGCTTTTAACTCCTAAATATCTGTAATCTAAGTTTCCAACTACATGCATACTTAACGATTCCCAATACCTCACTTCAATATTTTTATACGACTTCCACTCTTCCATGCCGATTAAAACTATTTCAAAGTCCTTGTGTTTACTTTGCATTTTCACTACCAGTTTTGTAGCAAAACTTTCCTTGATATTCATGGACACAACAATGTTCTTGCGCTGGTTATTTAGCTTTGCCACTGGTTCAAAAACACCTTTCACAATTACAGGAGATGGCATAATAACACTGTCTTGAAGCAGACTTAAAGCTAATATTTCTGTTTGTAATTTTTCGACAAGAAGTAAGTCCACAGAACCTTCGTGGGAGAATATGATGTTATCATTCTTATGATTGTAATACAAGAACTCAGCTAACGGTTTTATTCTGCTGTTCACCGAAGGCCTGCATTTAATAACTTTCGGATTACGAGAAAGAATGCTCATCTTTTTTCCATACGGCGAAACCAAAAAGGTATTAGAGCCATTCATTCTTTTAGCTAAGTATTCAAAATTATGACCGAACGCCGGGCCAACTATCATGTTTAACTTTTTAAATTCACCTTTTTTGAGCAAGGAAGCTATGTGGTTTGTATCGGACTTAGTATCAAATACAAATACTTGTATGTTTTGACCTTTATTTTTTAATGAATCTATTGCAAATTTTGCTCCCTGTAAAAACTCTAGGAAAAATTTTGTTTGGTTCATTATTTCAACTTCTTGACCTTCTCTTACGTTTTCCATTCTACTCTTATTCTCCTCCAAATTAAAAGGGAGCAACAACCCAATCCTGAATACATTGGTGTCGGTTAAAGTAGCAGAGTCAATATTGCTTCTTAGCGACTTTATCGCCTCTAATACACTGTTCTTTTTACTTTCACTGTCAAAAGTATCCTTACGTAATTTAATTTTTTGACCTGTTTTAAGACCTACTGATTTAACTAAAGGGTTGTCATTTAATAATTGTTCTTCTGTCGTTTTAAATTTTACATGTAATGAATAAATCGTTTCTCCTTGTTGAATTTCGTACCAATAATAACCAAGAGGTAAAGCCTCAACTTTTTCTGCTGCAACAGGGGTTATAGACTGACCAACGACAGGCTGTGTATCTGTGCTGTCTGAATCCTCTTTTTTGGGAGCAATATAACTAGATGGTATCCTAATAAGATCACCTAACCCTACTTCGTCACCTTTATCAGGATTTCCTTCTCTTACACTTGAAAAGGAAACTTTATATTTCCTACTCAACTGATAAAGCGTTTCTCCTTGCTCCATTTTGTGCAAGGAGTACTCTTTTCCATTAAATATAACAGTGCTGTCTTGTAACTGTCCTTGACAGATTAAACTTGCCAACAATACTATTACGCTAAAAATATATTTCATGTCAAAATTAAAACAATTATCATTCCCATTCTATGGTTGCTGGCGGCTTACTGCTGATGTCATAAACAACCCTGTTAATACCTTTTACTTTATTGATGATCTCATTTGAGATAAAGCCTAAAAACTCATAAGGTAAATGAACCCAATCAGCTGTCATACCGTCAGTTGAGGAAACCGCTCTTAAAGCTACTGCGTTTTCATATGTCCTTTCATCACCCATCACTCCCACCGTATTTACAGGTAGAAATATTGCTCCAGCTTGCCATACTTCATCATATAATCCATGATCTTTTAAACCTTGAATGAATACGTAATCAACTTCCTGTAGTATTCTTACTCGCTCAGGAGTCACATCTCCTAGGATTCTAATTCCAAGTCCTGGTCCAGGAAAAGGATGTCTTCCAAGTATTTTTTCTGAAATACCCATTTCTCGACCCACTCTTCGTACTTCATCTTTAAAAATTAACCTTAAAGGCTCTACGATATCCAACTTCATGAAATCCGGCAATCCACCTACATTATGGTGTGATTTTATAGTGACTGAAGGTCCGCCATCAACACTCACCGATTCAATTACATCTGGATATATTGTCCCTTGAGCAAGCCATTTTACGTCTTCAATTAGATTTGCTTCGTCATCAAAAACTTCAATAAAAACTCGACCAATTATTTTTCTCTTTCCTTCAGGATCAGATTCTCCAGCTAATTCTGATAAAAATCTGTCTTTAGCATTAACGCCTTTTACATTTAACCCCAACTCTTTGTACTGTTCTAGCACTTCTTCAAATTCATTTTTTCGCAGCAAGCCATTATCAACAAAAATGCAATACAATTTACTTCCGATCGCCTTGTCAAGTAAAACAGCTGCTACACTGCTGTCGACACCACCAGATAATCCTAGCACTACTTTATCATCCCCAATTTTTTCTTTCAGATCAGAAACTGTGGAATCTACAAATGATGATGGCGTCCAATCTTGTTTGGAAGCACAAACTCCCACCACAAAATTCTTTAGTATCGTTGCGCCATCAGTTGAATGATAAACTTCAGGGTGAAACTGTATTCCAAAAGTGTTTTCACTTTTAATATGATAAGCAGCGCAACTGACATCTTTAGTGCTGGCAATTATCTCGAAATCAGCAGGTAACTTTGTAATGGTGTCACCATGACTCATCCACACCTGTGAATTCAATGGTACTCCATTCATTAACTGATGTTTATCAGCAATGCTTGAAATATTTGCTCTTCCGTACTCCCTGATCTCAGATGGAGAAATTTCTCCTCCGTGTTTTTTTGCTAAAAATTGTGCGCCATAACACACAGCTAGAAGTGGTAACTTACCTTCAATTTCACTTAAATCTGGATTTGGCGCTTTCTCATCCAAAACCGAAAATGGACTTCCAGATAATACGACTCCAATTACTGACTCATCAATGCTTGGTATTCTATAATAAGGGTGTATTTCACAATAAGTATTAAGCTCTCGCAACCTCCTAGCAATCAACTGAGTATACTGAGAGCCGAAATCTAAAATAATTATTTTTTCTTGCATGCTCAAATATAAAAAAAGCCGTCTTAAAAAGACGGCTTTTCATACTATGAAATCTTATATAATTATTCGTTTAATAAAATCGGATTCTCCAGGATTTGCTTAAAAGTTTGTAAAAATTCAGCTCCCATTGCACCATCAACCACTCGATGATCACAAGAAAGGGTTACTTTCATTACATTCCCTGGCACCACTTGTCCTTTTTTAACTACAGGAACTTGTTGAATACCACCTACAGCCAAAATACAAGCATTAGGAGTATTGATGATAGCTGTAAATTCAGTTAAACCAAACATTCCTAAATTAGATATTGTAAATGTGCTCCCCACCATTTCATCAGGAGCTAATTTTTTACTTTTTGCTCTGACTGCCAAATCTTTTATCTCAACACTGATATCTTGCATGGTTTTTTGATCAGCAAAATGAACAGATGGAACAACTAATCCATCTTCAATAGCAATAGCCACCCCAACATGAACATGGTTGTTATATCGAATCCTATCACCTAACCAGCTTGAGTTAACTTTAGGGTGTCTTTTTAAAGCTTTAGCAGTTGCCTTAACGACCATGTCGTTAAACGAAATCTTTTGTCCACCATAATCAATCACAGATTTTCTAGCCGCAATGGCATTATCCATGTCGATATCCATTGTCAAGTAAAAATGAGGAGCAGTGAACAAGGATTCACTTAATCGTGAAGCTATTATTTTTCTCATTTGAGAAACACCTACCTCTTCAAAGCTTTCTGATGTATCAACTACACCACCTGGTATGAAGTTTTCAATGTCTCTTTTAACTATTCTTCCACCATCTCCACTTCCTGGAATCCTTGCTAAAGGTAAGTTTCTTTCCTCTGCTAATTTTCTCGCTAGTGGAGAAGCTATTACTTTAATATTGCTATCAATGGGTGCCGCTACAGCAACTGGCGCTGGTTTTACAGGAGCAGAAGTAGTTGGTGTGGAACTTACAACTGCAGCAGGAACTGGAGTTGTAATCGCTGCCGGAGCAGGACTTTCCTCTTTTTCCTTTGGTGCACTTGCTGCTTTTTCAGCTTCTTCTTTTAATAATTTTGAAACATCTTCGCCCTTTTCTCCTAAGATCGCAAGTACCGAATCAACAGGAGCAGTAGCTCCGGCTTCTACACCGATATGTAATAGCACTCCTTCTTGAAATGACTCAAACTCCATAGTAGCTTTGTCAGTTTCAATTTCAGCTAATAGGTCGCCATTTTCGACAGTGTCTCCTACTTTTTTATGCCACTCAGCTACCACACCATCAGTCATGGTATCACTAAGTTTTGGCATGTATATTACTTCAGCCATGATTCTTTATTTAATATTCTTTGATAAATGGATAATCTTCTTGTTCGTATACATCTTCGTATATTGCATCGTCCTCAGGAGCAGGTGATTCTTCAGCAAATTTGACACTTTCTTCTATTAAATCTGCTACTCGTTTTTCAATTGCTTTTAATTCTTTTTCCGTGGCGTATTTTTTATCTTTTACGACCGCTAAAACTTGCTTAACAGGATCTAAATCCTTGTACTCTTGCAACTCATCTTTAGTTCGATATTTTGCTGGATCCGACATTGAATGCCCTTTATACCGGTAAGTATTCATTTCCAACAATGTAGGACCGTCACCTTTTCTAGCTCTTTCAACAGCAATTTTCATCGCGTCAGCAACAGCAACGACATCCATACCGTCAACAGATGCAGAAGGCATATCAAAAGCAAGACCTAATTTGGATAAATCAGTAACGTTTGAAGTCCTTTCAACCGAAGTACCCATCGCATACTGGTTGTTTTCAATGACATAAACTACAGGTAATTTCCACGTCATGGCCATGTTTAAAGCTTCGTGAAAAGCTCCTTGGCGAACAGCACCATCTCCCATGAAACAGGTAGTAACAAAATCATCTCCTCGGTATTTATCAGCAAAAGCGATCCCAGCAGCTAAAGGAATATTACCTCCCACAATTCCGTGTCCACCATAAAAATTAAATTCTTTACTGAAAATATGCATGGACCCTCCCTTTCCTCCAGAGCAACCAGTTGTTTTACCATACAGTTCAGCCATTACATATTTAGGATGCATTCCTTTGGCGATTGGATGACAATGATCTCTGTAGGTGGTGATCATGCTATCCTCTGCTTTTGTAGCATCAATAACACCCATCAATACAGCCTCTTGACCAATGTACAAATGGCAAAACCCTCTGATTTCTTGTTGAATATATTTTTGTCCTGACTTTTCTTCAAATTTTCGCATCAGCAACATTTGCTCATACCATTTTAAGTAGTCTTTTTTACCGTAATTATTCGCTGATTTTTTAGCAGCCATTTTGTTTGGATTTAATTCAGTTTCTAGTAACAATTTACGAAAGTAATAATTACCTAAATAATATCACCTATAAAAGGACAATAATTAGCGGCTTTCATTGAATACCTAGGATTGTAAGTGCCATTTTGTATAACATTCAAACAGCAATAAATACTACAATTCATGCATTGTTTTCTCAAGAGCAACCCCTCTTGATCCTTTTATTAAAACTTTAGTATTTACAATGTTCATAACACTTAATTGAAGTGTTACAGACTTAACATCTGTAAAAAAAAGAAAATCTATATCCGAACTAAATTTGGCTTTGTGTTTACCAAACTCGTTCCCTACCAAAATCTTTTTTCCACTAAGTCTTTTTAAGTATTGAATAATTAATTCATGTTGAGTTTCAGATTGCTCCCCCAGTTCCAACATATCACCAAGAATATAAACCCCCTCATTGTACAAAGTAGAAAATTCCTTAATAGCATTATGCATACTGGTTGGATTAGCATTATATGCATCAAGAATGACGTCATTTCCTTTTTTTGTGAGTACTATTTCACTCCTATTATTAGTAGGCTTATAGTTTTTAATCGCGTCAACCATCTTTAAGGTATCAACTTCAAAATAATTTCCAACAGCAAGCGCAGTTAAAATATTATTGACATTGTAATTTCCAAATAACTGGGATTGCACACGGTAAATAGATTCATCTAATTCTAGTTCCAAAAAAAGCAGACCTTCTTTATTTTCCTTTTTGACCAGTTTTACATTCGTATCCGCACCATAGGGAACTATGTTTTTTATGGTACTTTTAAACTCCGCAATTGAGGGTTCATCGTTGTTAAAAAACACCTTCTTGCTGCTTGAATTGAGGTACTTATACAACTCTGTCTTCCCCTTTTTTACACCTTCTAACCCTCCAAAACCTTCCAAATGGGCAAGACCTATATTTGCAAGTAAACCGTAATCTGGCTCGGCGATGTGACATAAAAACTCAATCTCTTTCTGATGATTTGCACCCATTTCAATCAATAAAAATTTCACATCTATTTTTGCAGACAAAATAGTCAAAGGGACTCCAATTTGATTGTTTAAGTTGCCTTTCGTAGCACAAAGGGTATATTTTTGCCTTAACACCGAAGCTAACAACTCTTTTGTGGTAGTTTTACCATTTGAGCCAGCAATAGCCATGACTGGGCATGATAATTTTGATCTATGAAAATTTGCTAGCTCTTGCAGCGTTAACAGTGTATCATTAACTTGTATCAAACCTTCATGATTTCCTATATCCTCGTCAACGACAGCAAATATACATCCAGCAGACAAAGCATTTAAGGCGTATTGGTTACCATTAAAGTTCCCTCCTTTCAATGCGAAAAAAATACTATTATTTTGAATATTCCTTGTATCTGTACATACACCAGAAGATTTTAAAAACACATCATGTAGTTGAGCAATCGTCATGATGTAAAAGTAAAAGACCCCAGAAAATTCTGAGGTCTTTTAAAATATTTTTTTCAACAATCTGTTCTTATTCCATGGCTGCTTTTGGACTTCCCACTCTGTGCATAGCACATCTAAACCCTATAAAGTCAGTAGATTGTCTTTCATCCAAATGTCTCCTAGCTCCTGGCGTTTGCCAAAAAACCCTGTCTCTCCAGCTACCACCTTTATAAACCCTAGACCTATCTGACAACAAGGTATGCTTTGCCGTTTCGTACATCAATTTATTAACCTTACTTTTTTCTTTGTACGCTTCGCTTAAAAAGTGAACTGAAGAACTAAAATCTCCATCTAAAAAGCTGATGTTGTCAGATCTTTTGTAATTCCTCTTATTTACTAAGTCATCCTCATCATTCTTAACAGTCACTGGTCTTTTAACCATTCTTCCAATAGAATCTTTATCTACGTAATATCCATCATCATCTTTTTGGTACGTCTCAAAAACATTCCCTCTATAAGATCTAAATTCATTTCCGTCCTCTAAAGTTAAAGGTCTGAATACATCCATCACCCATTCACTAACATTACCAGCCATTTGATACAAGCCGTAATCATTTGGCCAATAAGACCTAA
This sequence comes from Glaciecola sp., assembly GCA_047632015.1. Classification (GTDB taxonomy): domain Bacteria; phylum Bacteroidota; class Bacteroidia; order Flavobacteriales_C; genus JBLIAZ01. The sequence continues at coordinate 7,844 of JBLIBC010000018.1, read as the reverse complement.
CAGGTGCAGTAATGTCCGCTCCATCATTAAGCTTACTGGCAACACCCATCATATCACCTTTTCCTCTCATTACGTTGGCCATGAATTCACCTTGCCAAGTATCATCTTTGTTCCTAACCCAGTGACCATTCCATGGGTAAATTCTTCTATCAACAATTCTTTCATCTACAGTGTTACCAATAAGTCCCATAGCAGAAAATTCCCACTCTGACTCCGTTGGAAGTCTGTATCTTGGTAAAAATATCCCGTCTTCAACCCTCACTTTTCTGTCTCCTGATGAATTTGGATTTAAGTCATACATTAAATCCTTAACCATCCCTTCGTACTGATCTAGTAAGTATGCATCATAATTGAAGTTATCTTCGTTTACTTGTTCTGGGTTAGTTCTTAACAAACCTTCCCTGATAAGAATCATCTCATTTACTCTATCTGTTCTCCAAATTGCAAAATCTGTCGCTTGCAACCAGTTAACACCTACCACCGGGTAATCACTGTAAGCAGGGTGTCTGTAATACAACTCTATGTAGTCATCATTGTATCCTAATTCATTTCTCCATACTAAAGTGTCAGGAAATGCATTGATATATACTTCTGGGTAATCAGCTCCAAAAACTCTAGTTAACCAATAAACATATTCTCTCCAATCAACATTTCTTATTTCCGTTTCGTCCATATAAAACGAAGAAACAGTCTCCGTTCTTGGAATGTTATTCCATGTATGCATTACATCTGCCTCAATGCTACCCATGGTAAATCGACCACCCTCAATTAATATTAATCCCGGCCCCGTTTCCTGCTCTAAAGATGGTTGAACTTCAAACCCTCCATTTCGTGGATCATTGATGTTCCAACCAGTAGTATTTGAAATCTCTCTTGAGCAACTTGATACAAATATTACAATAGCTAAGCTACCCAATATGGCTGCGCTCTTTTTAATGCTGTGAATCAATGTATTTTTCATAATGTTGATTTTAATTTATTCAATCTTAGAAAGAAGGACACGATACCGGAGTAAATTTCTTTCTTGGCGGACGACAATCAAATAAGATCGACGCACTTACTTCATGTGAACCTGCTGAATTAGCAGCTAACTTCGAAATGGTGACATCATAACTGTAACCGAATCTGAAATTCTGAAACTGCAAACCTACTAAGGCAATGAACGCATCAGCATTTCTGTACCACAACCCTCCGACTATAGGTCCTTTAGTTACATATAACCCCAAAAATAATTCTTGAAAATCCCTTTGTTTTCTGTACAATACATTAGGTGATATCGAACTTGATGGCAATGCGTTTTTACCCCTTCTTCTTCTTCTTTTTCCAGCACTACCTGTTCCTCCTCCAGTTGGAATAATTGCTCCAGCATGCGCTGTAATTTTGTTTGGCAAAAGAGATGCCGCCGTAGTTATAAACCCTTCTCTTGGCTGCATCAAATGATGAACAGCAGCACCAATGTAAAATGATTTACTGTATCCCAATATTCCACTGGAAAAATCCAGGTATTGCACAGCTTGTTGTCCTTGTCTTGATTCTGATGTTTGAGATATAAATCCTAATTGTTGATCAATTTGATCCCCAAAAGTTAATTTATTCCAATCTAATACTTTTTGAAAGTAACTTACTTGCATCCCTGCTTTAATAGAAAAAGACTTTGTAACTGGCAGAAAGTAAGAATAAATCAAACTCGCAGTAGTACTCGTTAATGTTCCTGAACCTGCATCATCTCTAGTAACTAACACTCCTAATCCACCAGCAATTGCATCGATGTGTTGATCATAAGAAAAGCTATTTGTAACATACGTTCCTTGAATAGCGGGCCATTGGTTTCTGTGATTCATCACAACCCTTGGACACCTGTGACTTCCAGCAAACGCCGGGTTCAAGTACAGTGGATTCGCGTAAAATTGAGTAAATAATGGATCCTGCGCTTTCAAACCTTCGTTTAAAAATGCTCCAAAAATTGTACATAATACGGTAACTAGTAGTATCTTTTTCCTCATCATTAAAGATATTCTGCTTGCAATTATAAATATTATTTTCTTAAAAATACTAAATACCTTAAAAAACGTTTATTACTATGTTTATAACGAGATAACTCATAAAAAGTAACAACCGACAAGTCTAAATTATCTATAAAATGATTAATTTCAAAGTTTAAATGAAAAAGCACCTATTTTTTGTATTAACAAGCTTCCTCTTGTCAAGCGCAACTTTTGCTCAACAGCATAATTATGAGTTAGTTTGGAACAATAACAGCCATAAATTTTCAGCAAACGAAAATTTTGGTAACCTGTGCTTACAAAATGGATTCATCGATTTTAACAATGGAAACGTACCTTCTTTTTCATGTTTGATTCCAATAAGTGCAAACAAACAAGACATTAAAGTAATTAACTACAAGTATGAAAGCGCTTCACTTTCTAAAATCGAAACAGACGTAGCTATTAAATTACTTGCAATCCCAACCCAACTTGAATTTAATGTTTCGTATTCAAAAGCCGGAAATAAAGATTACGCGTCAATCATTTTTCCTGCAGTCTTAAAAACGAAAGAGGGTTACAAAAAAATTACTGCGGTTAGTTTTGACCTCAATGTTTCCAGTAAACAAATAACTAACCAACTTGCAAAGCTTAAGTCAAGGCGAAGGACTGAAACAGGGGTAAAAATGGATGATGGCTCTTGGTACAAATTCGCAATCACAAATACGGGACCTCAGCTTTTGTCATTTGACACTTTATTGTCTCAAAATATTATTTCAGGTAGTGTTAGTTCAAATCAAGTGAAGCTGTACGGGAACAGTTCGAACATGCTGCCTTTTTTAAACAGTGACAGCAGACACCCTAGCTTGAAAGAGATGCAAATCAAGGTGGTTGATCACGGCGACAACAGTTTTGATACCGGTGACTACATCATGTTTTATGGTGAAGCGGGAAACTTACCTTTGTATGACACTGCAAGTGAATTATTCGTCAATGTACCCCAGCTTTACTCAGACAGCAATTTTGTTTTTTTTACTCTAAATTCAAATACTCCTGAACGAATTTCTATTGTTGACAACAGTTCCCTCTCTTCAATAAAAACACTAAGCGTTCATGATTTTTTTTACCACCATGAAAATGATTGGTTTAACTTCATTAAAAGTGGCAGGATGTGGCTAGGTGAGGATTTTCAAACCAAAAACCCATTAAAATTTACTATTGAATCTCCCTCTTCTGGCGAATTGACTTTAAAAGTAAATGCATGTGCACGAAGCACAGTTTTTGAAAATAACAAAATAAGTGTCATTGTTAACGGTGACACTTTAACCCAAATGAATATTCCTATTGTAAGCTCCGTTTACTATAATGATTATGTCAAATTCAGCAACGACCAAGTTAAATTCACAAGTACGCAAAACAGCAATACCATTGAATTGTATTATCACAACGCTGATGCAAGTGCCGCAGCCTGGCTTGATTACTTTTCCCTGAATCGTAGCAGCTCACTAGAATTAACAACCAATAAATATGAGCACATATTCAACAAAGAGGCTATTAAGACTCCTGGAATTTACGAATATAACTTCACTAGTAACATGGTTAATACCTTGGTTTGGGATGTCACTGACTACAACAAGGTTAGTCAAATATCAACTAGTGTAGCAGGTGCCTCTCATTCTTTTAAGGCTAACTCCAACTCAGCAAGCAATTTCATAACATTCACCATTGAGCAATCCTTCATCCCCGTTTACGATAAAAGATTAGAAGCGCAAAAACTTAATTACAGCGATGTTCCAGAGATGTTAATAGTCACCCATCCTTTGTTTTTAGAAGAAGCCCAACGGTTAGCAGATTTTCATACAAATGAGGACAATTTGAAAACAGCTGTTGTCAACGTGATGCACATATATAACCACCGGAGTAGTGGTCGAAAAGAAGCAGGTGCTATTCGGGATTACATCAAATACTTGTACGATCACCCGGTTTCATCTGACAGTTTAAAGTATGTGCTATTATTTGGGAGCGGGTCTTTTGACCCTAAAAACAGGCTTGACAACAACAAAGATTACATCCCTACTTTTCAATCAGAAAATTCAATTAAACTTACCTCCTCCTATGTTACCGATGATTTTTACGGCACTCTAGATGATCACGAAGGAAACATTACAAGCAGTGATAAATTAGATATAAGTGTTGGTAGAATTCCAGTAAAAACGGTTACTGAAGCCAAAATAGCTGTAGATAAAATATTTCATTACTATAATATATACGAATCGGTACAAGACAACGGAACCCCCTACTCATCAAAAGGATCCTGGCAAAATAAAATATTATTTATTGCCGATGATGGTGATGGCAATGAACATATGAAACAAGCCGAGAATTTGGCAACCATAGTTGATACAAGCATTGAACATTTAAATATTTCAAAAATTTACGTGGATGCATTTACAAAAGAAAATAGTGCTTCAGGAACGGTTGTTCCAAATGTGAACAAATCAATTTATAAGGAAGTAAATGAAGGAGCTGCACTAATAAACTACACGGGACATGGCGGCGAGTATGGATGGGGATCAGAGCGATTTCTGAACATCCCCGATATTCTTAAACTTAAAAACAAAACAAGGTTACCCTTATTAATGACAGCAACCTGTGAGTTTAGTCGATTTGATGATCCAGGCAGAAAAAGCGCTGGTGAATACCTTTTTTTGCAAAAAGACGGAGGTGCAATTGCAATGTTCACTACAGTCAGATTAGTTTTTTCAATCCCTAATTTTAACCTGAATAAAAACTTTTACAAAGTCTTGATTGAGGAGCAAAACAATGAAACGATAAGAATTGGTGATTTGTTCCGAAAAACTAAAATTAAGAACAATGCTGGAACGAATGACAGGAATTTCACCTTACTAGGAGATCCAGCGATTCGTTTAATAATTCCTAGGAAGTCAATCCTTGTGGACAGTATTGTTTCTTGGGACGACAAAAGCATTGATACTTTAAAGGCTCTTACGCAAGCAACTGTTCATGGCCACATTGAAAACAGCAGTGGCACTGTATTAACGGACTTTAATGGACAAATTGAAATTAAAATATATGACAAGCAAATAGCGAAAGAAACCCTAGATAACAACAACACTAATATCCCTTTTAAATATGTCTCACAATCTTCGCTTTTATTCAAAATGATGGCTGAAGTCTCCAACGGCTCCTACAGATCTGACATAATAATTCCAAAAAATATTTTGTCAAATTTTGACTATAGCAAGATAAGCTTATTTGCCATCTCAGATAATGACGATGCAAAAGGATCCAATAAAAAATACATGTTAGGTGGAAAAGACTTGAACGCTCCTGATGATGTAACGGGACCAGAATTACAAGTATACCTTAACGATTCCACGTTTGTTTTTGGGGACCAAGTTCCACCGTCACCTTATTTTATGGCTAAACTGTCTGACGAAAGTGGCATCAACATAAGCTCTAACAACATTGAAAACAATTTGGTATTAACATTAAACAAAGCTAGAGACACAGAATATGTGTTAAATGAAAAATACCAAACGGATTTAAACACTTATAAGACTGGTTCTGTTATATATCAATTGAAGGACATTACAAATGGCAGCCATACACTAGAATTTTCAGCCTCAGACAATCACAACAACAGCAGTAAATCTTATACGGAGTTCATCATTGAAGAAGACGCTGATTTGGCACTTGAGCACGTGCTAAATTATCCGAACCCATTTACCACTAATACAGGTTTTTACTTCGAGCAAAATCAAACTAAACACAGTAACATAGAGGTGCTAATTCAAATCTACACAATTACTGGGAAAATTATCAAAACGATTTTTACAAGTATAAATGCTGACAAAAAACTAATTGGCCCTATTTCATGGGACGGTAAAGATGACTACGGTGATCCAATCGGAAGAGGTGTATACTTATACAGAGTAAAGGTGTCTGCAGAAAATGGAACGAAAGCCGAGCAAATCGAAAAGCTTGTGATCTTAAAATAACTTTGCCATAATTAATCTTTGATTCTCAGAAGATCACTTTGACACATAAAAAAAGCCCTACACATTGTGTAAGGCTTTAATCTTATAGTTACTGATTATTACTCAGCAGATTTTTCTTCTTTCTTTTCCTCTTCTTTCTTTTCTTCAGATATTGCCTCAACTTTAACTTCTGACTTTTCTTCAGCAACAACTTCTTCAGCTTTCACCTCAGCTACCTCTTCCTTGACTTCTTCTTTAACTGGAGTTTCTTCTGCTTTAGCTTCTTCTGCAACTGGCGCTACTTCTTCAACTACGGCCTCAGCATTCGCTTCCACTTCAGCTGCAGCAGTTTCTTCAGCCAATGCTGAATTCTTAGCTAATATTACTGCTGCTCTTTCCTCCTTAATTTTAGTTTCAGATTCAAAAAGTTTCTTCGCTTCTACATCTTGCTTATCAGCTATTGCTTTAGCTTCTTTTTCTTCTCCTGTTTCTTTGTTACTAATCCAATCTGCAAATTTTTTGTCCGCTGCATCTTGCTTAAGAGCTCCTTTTACGACACCTCCATCTAGGTGGTTTTTAAGTAATACTCCTTGTTTTGATAATATTGTTTTTGCGGTATCTGACATCTCAGCACCTACTTTTATCCAGTGTAATGCTCTTTCAAAATCTAATTCAACTGCTGCTGGGTGAATATTAGGATTGTACTGTCCCAATCTTTCTATGCATCTTCCATCTCGTTTTGCTCTTGAATCGATTGCTACGATGTGATAAATTGCATTTCTTTTTCTTCCTCTTCTTTGTAACCTGATTTTAGTTGCCATTTTGTTTAAATTTTGACTATCCCGTAGCCTGTTTATAAATATTAATTTTTATTGGGCTGCAAATATCGATATTTAAATCTAAATATCCACTAACATTCTTTCTAGATTTTTGCAGACAACTCCGCTTTATACATTGGTCACTTTTAAGTACCTTCGCAAAAAAACATTTCATGGCAACAATAATGAACTCTATTGAAGAAGCGATAAAAGACATCAAAGCTGGAAAAGTAGTTATAGTTGTTGATGATGAGGATAGGGAAAACGAAGGAGATTTTGTTTGCGCAGCTGAAACCATTACTCCTGAAATCATCAATTTCATGGCTACACATGGTCGAGGATTAATTTGCGCGCCCATACTAGAGAGTAGGTGTGCTGAATTGGGACTAAATTTAATGGTTCCTGATAACACAGCCCTGCATGAAACTCCATTTACTGTATCTGTTGATTTACTAGAGCATGGTTGCACCACTGGGATTTCAGCTGGAGACAGATCAAGAACAGTTCTTGCATTGATTGACAAGAACGTGAACCCAAATGTTTTTGGTAAACCAGGACACATATTTCCGTTGATGGCAAAAAAAGGTGGTGTACTAAGAAGATCCGGTCACACTGAAGCCGCCATTGATTTGGCTCGATTGGCTGGATTTGAACCTGCTGGAGTTATAGTAGAAATTATGAATGAAGACGGAACAATGGCAAGAGTTCCAGACTTAACTATAATTGCGGCAAAATTTGATCTTAAAATTATCACCATCAAGGATTTAATAGCTTATCGATTAACGCACGAATCATTAATTGAAAAAAATGTAACCGTTGAAATGCCCACCGAATGGGGGGAGTTTAAGTTGACGGCATATACACAAATAACCACTGGAGAAGAACACATGGCTTTAGTTAAAGGCGAATGGAATGAAGGTGACCCAGTACTAGTGAGAGTTCATTCCAGCTGTCTTACTGGTGACGTTTTTGGTTCATGTCGATGTGATTGTGGCGCTCAATTACACAAAGCAATGGAAATGATTGAAAAAGAAGGTAAAGGG
>JBLIBC010000017.1:0-19697 GCA_047632015.1 Glaciecola sp. | reverse complement strand
TTTTGGGGAAAATAGCAGCAGTAAAATTAATGGAAACAGTAATATTCCGAAGAGCTTTAACTTAAGGTAAAGTTCTTCCAAATATTGTTTAGCTAAATGCTGAGTTTTGAATACCAGCGCTAAAAAATAATGGGTAAAATATTTCAAAAGGAACAAGCATAAAACTCCTACGATTATGAAGGTTAATTGCAACTTACTCAGCCGCTCATACAAATGATAACGATAAGCAGCTGCATAAACAAAAAGCAGGATGTTTATGAAAAACAAAAGGTTCATGTACCTCCCTACTTTATTTATCGTTTCAGAATCAATTCGACTCAAGGTGCTTTTTGTTTTTGAGTTAACACTTGCGGAAAGTAAACGCTTACTTTGCTCTTGGTAATAGGAGAAAATTAAAACGTAAAGTAAGCACACCATAACAAGGCATACATATACTAGAGCTGAGTGCCCAGAATTAATTGGAAGAGAAAGCAGTTCTTTTTCCACTAAGAGACCATTGAGTCAGTATAGATGAAAAATGAAATATAAAATTGCTTTTGTTTAAAAAGTCTTTGCTCCATGGAACAAATTTACAACATACGCTCTTGATTTTACCTTGGTGATTAAAGGAATTGTCAACAGCTTAAATTCTGACGTATTGTGCTTGGGTTGGATTGAGGTGAGTTCAATTAATTTGATGTAGAGGATCAGAGTATACAAATGATAAAGACGGAGGGATTATGCTTTAAAAGGTGAGCGCTTGATTAATGTCGTAAGCAAAAGGAGCAGTATGATAACCGCAGATCCAGTTATTAAATATTTTCCTTTGACTTGTGAAGCTCATCTATCTTTTTAAGGTGTTTTCACCGTCTAATATAAAGGACCTACGAAAGTAAAGCGAAAAAGTTTCAAAAAAGGCTTGGGTTTTCTTAATAAGTGCTTTTTGTTACAATTCAGTCAGCATATTTTATCTCTGTTTCCAATGCATTTTTTCTTTTCCCCTCTTTAAGCTTTTATCTATCTTTGCGCCATGAATTTTATCGGCGAATTGAAATGGAGGGGAATGATACACGACATCACTCCAGGATTAGAAGAACAACTTGAAAAAGAAATTACCTCGGCATATGTTGGGTTTGACCCAACAGCTGATTCTTTACATATAGGAAATTTAGTGTCCATCATGATGCTAAAACACTTTCAGCAAGCTGGTCACAAACCTATTGCCTTGGTTGGTGGTGCTACCGGAATGGTTGGTGATCCTTCAGGCAAATCGGAGGAGCGAAAATTTTTATCCGAACAAACATTACAGCAAAATTTAGAGGGAGTTAAAGCGCAATTGCAAAGTTTTTTAAATTTTGATTCAGGGGCCAATTCAGCTGAAATTGTAAACAATTACGATTGGTTTAAGGATTTTACATTGCTTGATTTTTTACGCGATGCAGGAAAGCATTTAACCATCAACTACATGATGAGTAAAGATTCTGTAAAAAAGCGTTTGGAAACAGGCCTTTCGTTTACGGAGTTTTCCTACCAATTAATTCAAGGATATGATTTTTACCATTTGCAAAAGGAAAAAAATTGCAAGCTTCAAATGGGAGGTTCGGACCAATGGGGAAACATAACTACCGGAACCGAGTTTATTCGCCGGTTAGGTGGAGGTGATGCATTCGCTTTAACTTGTCCATTAATTACAAAAGCTGATGGATCAAAATTTGGAAAATCAGAGGGCGGCAACATTTGGTTGGATCCTAAAAGAACATCTCCTTATAAGTTTTACCAGTTTTGGTTGAATCAAAGTGACGAAGACGCGTTAAAATCCATTAAGATTTTTACAATGAAAACTGAAAATGAAATTAGTGAATTAGCTACTCAGCATGCTGAAGGGCCTCACATGAGATTGCTCCAAAAGGCCTTAGCCGAAGACATCACTGTTACTGTGCATTCAGCAAAAGCATTACAGAATGCTATTGAAGCGTCAGCCATTTTATTTGGAAAAGCCACTGAGGAAAATTTGAAAAACGTGAGTCCTGAGGACATCAAAAGCATTTTTGAAGGTGTTCCTCAAACGGAAGTTGAAAAATCTACCTTGAGGGAATCGTGTGGAATCATTGATTTTTTAACGGATATCGCTCCTGTGTTTAACAGCAAAGGTGAGGCAAGGCGAGCACTAAAAGCAAACTCTGTTGCGGTGAATAAAAACAAGGTAAATGACAGCAAGGAAATCAGTGCTGCTGACGTAATTAATGAAAAATTTATTTTGCTTCAAAACGGTAAAAAGAATTACCATTTAGTAAATATATTATAACAAATTGCTTGTCGTGGAGGAGTTAAACCTAAATCCAAGCATAATCGACACCCATGCTCATTTGTATTCCAAGGAGTTTTTGGAGGATTTTGACGAGGTGGTTGCCCGAGCAAAAAGCAATGGATTAACAAAAATATTACTACCTAATATTGACGAGGGCAGCATTGCACGCATGCATTTGTTGTCCCATGATTACCCTGATTTTTTTGTGCCCATGATGGGCATTCACCCTTGCTACATCAAAAAGGATTGGGAAAAGCAACTCGAGTTAGTTGAATCCTACTTGTCCAAACCCAATAATTATTGTGCTATTGGTGAAATTGGGATTGATTTACACTGGGATAAAACATTGGAAGCGGAGCAAAAATTAGCTTTTACAGCGCAAATCAAGTTGGCTATTAAATACCAACTTCCTATTGTGATTCACGCGCGCGAATCTTTTGATGAAATATTTGAAATCGTTGATCGAGAAAATTGCCCTGAATTACGCGGCGTTTTTCATTGCTTCACTGGAACAGTGGATCAAGCACAACACATCATTAATTATGGTGGGTTTAAAATGGGAATAGGTGGAGTGGTCACCTTTAAAAATTCGGGACTGGATAAAGTAGTGGCTGAAATTCCACTAGCGTATTTAGTACTTGAAACGGATTGCCCTTATTTACCTCCTGTTCCTTATAGAGGAAAAAGAAACGAGAGTGCATACTTAAAGCTGATTGCCGACAAAATATCTGACATTCATCAATTGCCTCTATCCCAAGTAGCTCAAGTTACGACAGCTAATGCCAAGGAAATGTTCCAATTGAAGTAAGCTTTTACTTACAAATGATTGCACCTGATTTTACTTGTGTCACCTCAATAGGTTTGATTGTAACATGAAAATTATATTGATCATTTAATCGACGGAAATGATCATAGGCTAAATCAATATTAGTGACTTTCAATTGTTTATCCTCTTCAAAGCTAATTCGGAGTCTAATCTTACAAGTACTGATATCAACACCAGTTGTATCCACTTTTGCCAACAGAATTTTATTGACTCCTTTACTCATTTTTAGCACTGAAACCTCCTTTAGCAGTACGTTGCTCGTTTTAAAATTACTACAAATTAATTTGTTGGCTGTATCGCTTTCGGCAACAGGATAATTATAGAAATACCCTTCTTCTCCATAAAAGTTTTTCGTCCACCGTCTCTCTTTTTCTCTGTTTTGCAATTTCAAATTCACGTTTGATTTAATGTGATTTGCCAATTTGTAAGTTGCAATTAATGACCCCTTGTAAGTCATGTGTTGATTAGTTTTATAGGTGTCTTCAAAGCAGTCTGCAGTAAAATTAGAACTGTCATAAGGGCTTTGCATGTTTATCCAATCATTTGGATAAGGGTTTAAAATTTCACCTAACTTTTCGGACCATTTCGAATAATTTGCCACATGACTATGGTACATAGGTAATGTCAAAAACATCAGTTCGATGTTTTTGTTTTCACACAAATCAACAATTTTTTGAACGTATTTTTTTGCGGAACCTCCCGTTAAGTATTCCGATCCATTCACAGGGGCTCCCAAGGAATCATACTTGGCTAAAATACTGTCGCTTAGTCCTGTTTGAAAACGAACGTATCTTCCTAAATACAAGTTCTTTTTTTTCTTTGGCTTCTTGATAATCAAAGCCTTATTCTTTTGTAATTGAGTGGTGTCATTGAAAATAAACTCGTGATTTCTGATGGTGTTTGACCAAGCATAGCCGTAATTGTTGGAGGAAAACAGAAACGGAGTAGATGTTAGTTTACCTACGCTGCTAGGTCTGGCATTGAAACTTTTAAATTGATCGGACAATGCCCCTTTTGTGAGCGAGAAAGGATCAAAATCATTAATTCCATACGTTTCTATCACGATTAGTTTTGGATCGGTATGCTCCAAAGCTTCTTTTAAAGAATAATACGTGTCGGCAATATTTGTACCAGGTGAGGCCAATATAAAAGAGTTTGCCGCCAAAGTAACACTCAAGTTTTTCGGGTTAATGCCAGTGTAAAGATGTGAATTACCCAACAACAACACATCTACGTTGTTGTGTTTGGTGAATTGATGAAATGCATCCCATTTTTTTTTGGTGTGATTATTTATTATATCAGGATCAAAGTATCCTTTATCATCAGAATAATACAACGCCAAACACAAAACACCAATCAAAACCAATGATTTCAAGGCAATTTCCAGTACAGGTTTAGTGGAAAAAAAGGTCGGTTTTACTTCCTTTTTTTCAGGCGCTTTTTTATTTATTTTTTTACTTTTCATAATGTGTCTAAAATTGAAAGTAAATAAAATTATTATCGTTTAATCCTACACCATAACTGCCGAAAAGAAGAATAAATGCGACTGTCAACAAATAAACAAACCATCTAATAATAAAATGCCGGCCTACAAACCAAGAGTATAAATTCTTGAATTTTTCGAGGAACAATTCAAACACAACATACAGCCCTAGAAGTTTAATAGTGAAGGAGAATTCTAATGAGTTTAATCCATGTTCATACAATAATTGTTTACTAGGGGTAACTAAGTTTCCGTACATGCTTATTGCCTCACCAAATGATTCGGCGCGGAAAAACACCAAGGACAGCGACCACGTTGAAAAAACAAAAACAGAAATTAAAATGCGTGGCAATATCTTGTTGTTTTTATTTGACAAAAACCGGTCAAACAACAATATAAAAACAGCATTAATTCCTCCCCAAATCACAAAGTTCCAAGAAGCCCCATGCCATAACCCACTTAATAGAAACACGATTAAAATGTTCCTTGTCACCTTGAATTTACTGACTTGATTTCCTCCCAAAGGAATATAAACGTAGTCCCTAAACCATTCACTTAAGCTGATGTGCCAGCGTTTCCAAAAATCAGAAAATGATTTGGCTAAATAGGGTCTTTTGAAATTGGTTGACAAGTCAAATCCAAGGGTACGAGCAGCGCCAATTGCAATGTCTGAATAGGCTGAAAAATCTAAATACAATTGAAAAGCAAAAAACAACATTGCCACCGCAGCAGTGATGCCGTCAGCATTATGCGCATCCCCATAAACGTTGTTTACAAATATTGCTAACCGATCCGAAATGACAATCTTTTTAAAGAATCCCCACATCATTAAGAGCAGACCACTTCGTATCGCGTTGTAGTTCACGGACTGAATAGATGAAAACTGAGGCAGTAGTTTTTTCGCTCGTTCAATTGGACCAGCAACTAGCTGTGGGAAAAAAGAAACAAAGGCGAAAAATGCAAAAATATCTTTGGTCGGTTTTAGACGTTTATAATAAATATCTAATGTATAACTCAAGGTCTGAAAAGTGTAAAAGCTGATGCCAACAGGTAGTATTATTTTCAGACTAAATCCGTCGAAAGTTGCTCCAAAAAAGGAAAAAGAATCAACGAAACTATCAATGAAAAAATTGAAATATTTGAAAAACCCTAGCAACCCTAAGTTGATTGTTAAACTCACCAATAACCACCTTTTTCGTACTTTTTGGTTTTCGTGCTGATGTATTTTTTTTCCAACTAAAAAATCAACAACTGAACTCAATATTATCAGCAGTAAAAAACGCCAATCCCACCAACCATAAAACAGGTAACTTGTTCCGATTAAAAACAGGTTTCTGGCTACTACATTTTTCTTAAAAAGAATCCAATAGGTAAAAAAGACGATAGGGAAGAAAATTGCAAAATCTATAGAATTAAATATCATACTGTTTTTCAAATGCGTCTGTGCAAATATCTAAACTTTTTCGAGGAATAGATCACTCTTTAAAACTTGTGAATATCTCTGAAGGAATTTATCCTCGTTACGGCAGTGACTTTATTACATTTACCACCAGTTAATTAATAAGATTTAATGCACAAGCATGGCTAAAAAAAGTGTAAAAACGGCTCCAAGGCAAAAGCCTGCAGAAACGCCGTTAATGAAGCAGTACAACGATATCAAAAGGAAATATCCTGATGCAATGTTGTTGTTTAGGGTGGGAGATTTTTACGAAACATTTGACACCGATGCCGAAAAAGCATCAAAAATATTAGGGATTGTACTTACAAAAAGAGCTAATGGTACGGCTTCTCATGTAGCACTTGCTGGTTTTCCACATCACTCACTAGACACCTATTTACCCAAGTTGGTAAAGGCTGGACAAAGAGTAGCTGTTTGTGATCAATTAGAAAATCCAAAACTGACAAAAAACATTGTAAAAAGAGGAGTAACTGAATTAATTACTCCTGGTGTTGCCATCAGTGACCAGGTGCTTCAACAAAAGGAAAACAACTATTTAGCTGCTGTTAGTTTTGACAAAAATAAAGCTGGTGTTGCCTTTTTGGATGTGTCCACTGGTGAGTTTCAAGTGGCGGAGGGAAACCATGCGTACATCAATAAATTGTTGATGAATTTTCAGGCCAACGAAATCCTGTTTAACAAAAGCACTTACAAGCAATTTTCGGAAATTTTTGAAGGTAATTTTTACACTTACGGAATTGACGAATGGGCTTATTCAAGTGATTATACTTCGGAAAAATTACATGACTTTTTTGGTATAAAATCTTTAAAAGGTTTTGGAATTGACAAGATGCCTTTGGCTAGTCAAGCGGCTGGAGTAGCCATTCATTATTTATCAGCTACACATAACAACAACGTGAGTCACATCCGAGGAATAGCTCGAATTGAAGAAGGTGATTTTTTATGGATGGATTATTTCACGATTAAAAGCTTGGAGCTGGTGCATTCAGAACACTCGGACGCCTCGACTTTGTTATCCGTGATTGATCAAACTGAAACCGCAATGGGTGGCAGGATGCTCAGGAAGTTTTTATTGATGCCACTTGTTAACGTGGACTTGATTAAAAACCGTCAAGCAAAAGTGGGGGAGTTATTGGGGTCGGATTTAAGTGGAGAGCTCAGTGAAATATTAAACGGATTTTGTGATGTAGAACGAATTTTATCCAAAATTGCCGTTGGAAAAGTGAGCCCAAGACAATTGCTTCAATTGAGTAAATCCATTGAAAAAGAGGCCGAAATTAAAACACTGTTGTCAAGTAACAAGGTGTTAAAAAAACACTTTGTGAGCATGAAGGATTGCTCGGAAGTACAAAGGTTAATTATAAAACACATTTACCACGACGCTCCAGCAGTTATTGGCAAGGGACAATTGATTGCTGATGGTGTGGATGTTCAATTGGATGAATACCGACAATTGTCAACCAGCGGAAAAGATCACTTGTTAGCACTACAAAAACGCGAAAGTGAAGCGACAGGAATTCCTTCGTTGAAAATTGCTTTTAATAACGTTTTCGGATACTACATTGAAATCAGAAACGCGCACAAGGACAAGGTTCCTGAAGAGTGGATTAGGAAGCAAACCCTTGTCAATGCCGAAAGATACATTACTGAAGAACTTAAAGAGTTTGAAACTAAAATATTAGAAGCGGAAGGTAAAATTGCTCAAATAGAGGCCAAGATATATCAAAAAGTGTTGGCTGATTTGTGTGGCTTCATTGACGATTTACAGCACAACGCTAAATTGATTGCCGAAATTGATGTGCTGAACTCCTTTGGATCGGTGTCTTATGAATACAATTATTGCTGTCCGGTTGTGAATGATAGCTTGGTGTTGAATGTAGTGGAAGGTCGTCATCCAGTGATTGAACAAAATTTACCTGCCGGAATGCCTTACATCAGTAATTCTTTGGAACTGAATCACGATGAGCAACAAATCATCATGATTACTGGACCAAACATGTCCGGTAAATCGGCTTTATTAAGGCAAACAGCACTTATTGCTATCATGGCTCAAATTGGATGTTATGTACCAGCAGCGTCAGCCGAAATTGGAATTGTGGACAAGGTGTTTACAAGGGTTGGAGCCTCGGATAACATTTCAACAGGAGAGTCTACTTTCATGGTTGAAATGAATGAAACCTCCAACATATTAAATAACTTGTCAGAGCGTAGTTTAATTTTATTGGATGAAATTGGACGCGGCACATCCACATACGATGGTGTTTCCATTGCATGGGCAATTGCGGAATATTTGCATGAATATCCGTTGTCCAAAGCGAAAACATTATTTGCTACTCATTATCACGAGTTGAATGAGATGACCAAGGAATTTAGTAGGATCAAGAACTTTAATGTTTCAGTAAAGGAAAGCAAAGGGAAGGTAATTTTTATGAGGAAATTGGTTCCAGGTGGAAGCGAACACTCCTTTGGTATATACGTGGCCAAACTTGCTGGAATGCCAAAAACAGTGGTAAGCAGAGCGGAAAAGATACTAGCAGAACTTGAGAAAAATACTAAAAAATCGGAAGGGTCAGGTAAGTCATCCAAAAATAGTTCCGTGGTGAACGATATGCAATTAAGCTTTTTCCAAATGGATGACCCTTTATTGGAACAAATCAAAGACGAAATATTGGAACTTGACGTCAACCAATTGACACCAATAGATGCCTTGATGAAGCTGAATGAAATTAAGAGGTTGTTGAAACCAAAAAAATAAGCCCCCATCCCCCTGTGTTAATTATAAGGAGCTTGGAAAGTTTGAATTAGACATTATGATGGAGCAAGAAGTGATTCAGGATAAAGTGATAGTGGATGACAATGGAAGTCATTATCCAACAGTAAAACAGTCCGTTAAATTGATGTTGCTGCTGCTGTTGTTGTCTGCCGTCACCAGTGTTCCGTACATAGTGTTCACTTTGATACCTGATGTTTTTCAAGGTCCGATATACTTGTCAATTGGATTGTTTATCTCCTATGGCGCATCCTTTTGGTGGGTTATTTACATCGCGAAAAGGAAAATTGCCAAAGAAGGAAAGTGGACTTTAAAATGGTCATTTAAAAAGTCGCCAATTGCTGTATACGTTTATGTTGTGTTGTTGACCCTTGCATGTGTTGTGGTGATAGATCCAATTGTTTCATTGATTCCAATGCCTGAGTTCTTTGAGAAAATGTTTGAAAGCATGCAAAGAACTGATGTATTTTCCTTTTTAACTATTGTAATCTTGGCACCAATTTTTGAAGAAATGTTATTCAGAGGAGTCTTGTTGCAAGGTTTTTTAAAGAATTATTCTGCAAAAAAATCGATCATTTGGTCGGCATTAATCTTTGGCTTAGTTCACTTGAATCCGTGGCAAGGAATTGCTGGAATATTAATCGGAATTTTAATTGGTTGGCTTTATGTAAAAACAAAATCATTGCTTCCTGGGATGATTATTCATTTCACAAATAATTTAGTGGCATTTGTGCTTGTAGCAGTTAGTGGAGGCAAGCAAGAATCTTGGATGAAAACCTTAAATGAACCCTTCGTCTCAGGTTTGATGATGGTAGTTGGTGTGGTATCGATTGTTCTTTTAATCAAGTTGTTACATCGACAGTTTCAAGCACATGAATCGCATGACGAATCAAGCAACTTAATTAGTTAACCTCTGTTTATTACCTTTACACAGCTCATGAAATTAATCACTTTATTTTTTTTCTTAATTTTAATTGGATTCACTTCCTGCGAGGACGATGAGGAACTTAAATTAACCACACCTAAGGGAAATTACATAGGTAGTTTGAGGACAAATGGGTATTACTATTTGACCATAAGTAATGACACTGAAAACAGAGCGTTGTGCTACATGTTATACAGGGACGGCACTTTACTTTATGGCGGAGCTCCTTTAGTAGCGGATGTAGCAGCTCGAGAGGTGGAATACACCAGCGGTTCTTGGGACATATCCGCCAAGGCCGAAAAAACTTTTTGGGGAATATTTCAAACAACAGGGAGTAACATCCTTTTTGATCAATGGTACATTCGTGATGGTGGACTTTTAGCTTCCTATCAAACGAGCGGAACTATTTTGAACGACACTACTTTCATCATGTCCTCTTCCACTCGAGAAGGACTAAGCGGAGTGCTTTTAGAGGAGGTTTATCACTTCAAAGCATTGACTTCAAAACCGGATAGTGTGAACCAATTTTTGGATTGAAACAACAGGGAAAGTGGACTTCGATATTACTGGTCTGCTTTAAGTATTTTAGCGATAAAACTTTTCGCAAATTTTTCTTTGATACTAATTTCTACTTCACGTCAACCAACCTCCCCTTTGGGGATTAGAGCGGCTTACTTTTGTGGAAACAATTATATTCTGCATACTTTAGTTCCAAATGTCCAAACTGGCTCCAGAAAATAAGTTTTTAGATGTCTCAGATTATGGGAGAATCCCCGCTAAGTGGATTGCCCAAAGCTTGTTGAATACAAGTTTTACTCCGGTCCATGTCACTATTTTGTTCATGATTGCGGGATTGTACGCTGCTTATTTTATGCTTCAAGGTCAGTTCATTCTGGCTGGTGGCTTGTTAATTTTAAAATCTATTCTTGACGCAGCTGATGGTGAACTTGCTCGGTTGCGAGGAAAGCCGTCCTACATCGGAAGGTATTTGGATTCTGTGTTCGACTTAATATTGAACTTTATATTACTTTTTACCATCAACAGCATTACCGAGGACGGAAGTTGGAAGTTAATGTTACTGGCCTTTTTTGCCATGCAATTACAAGGAACAGTTTTTAATTATTATTACTTGATTGTTCGAAACAACAAGGAAGGAGGGGACACTACCAGTCGGGTTAAAGAGAATTCATTTCCAAAAGCTTTGCACGGGGAAAATCAAACCGCAGTGAACATCCTTTTTGTACTGTACGTTATTTTTTACGGTGGTTTTGACAGGATTTTACTGTCCCTTGATTCAAAGGCTCAGCAAGTAAAAAAAATCCCTAGTTGGTTCATGACTTTTGTGTCTTTATACGGGTTGGGCTTTCAATTATTAATCATTGCCATAATGCTAGCCACCGGTTTAATTGAGTTCATCTTACCTTTTTTTATATTTTACTCCTTCTTGATTGTAGTACTCCTGTTAATTAGGAAAACTATGATCAAATAACAGCCTAGAAAACATGACATACATTGTAAGACGAGAAAGATTTAACGCAGCACACAGGCTTTTTAGGAAAGACTGGTCAGACGATAAAAACTTAGAGGTTTTCGGAAAATGCTCCAATCCAAATTGGCATGGACACAACTACGAATTATTCATTACTGTTAAGGGAGATGTAAATCCTGAAACGGGTTTTGTGATTAACTTGAAGGACTTAAGTAAAATTGTAAAACGGAAGGTGATTGAAAAGGTTGATCATCGAAATTTGAATTTGGATGTGGATTTCATGAAAGGTCAAATTACGTCAGCGGAAAACATAGCCGTAGGGATTTGGAACGAAATTGAAGCCGACATCACTGCACTGGGATGTGAGTTGCATTGTGTTAAATTAGTTGAAACGGAAAATAACGTGGTGGAACACTACGGGCATAACTCCTCAAGCTAAATAGTTATTAGGGATTTTTGACGAAGTTTTTTATACTTTTAGCAAGTCAAAAAATTCAAGCATAGCCATAGCTACGTTTTTATTTTTTAACGCTGATAAAAGGAAAAAGAACAAGACAAAAACCAAATAAGTGTTGGGTTTGAGGATAGAGTAAAAATTATAATAAATTTACATCATGGGAGGATACAAGAAAATAGAACAATACGATGAGGAAAAAATAGCTTCTTTATCACGTGTTTACAAGACAGTATTAACAGACATTGGTGAGGATGTAAACCGAGAAGGTTTGGAAAAAACACCGGAACGTGTAGCCAAAGCATTGCAGTATTTAACGCATGGGTACGACTTAGATCCCGCTGAAATATTAAAGTCGGCCATGTTTTCTGAGGATCATGATCAAATGGTTATTGTCAAAGACATCGAAGTTTATTCCATGTGTGAGCACCACATGTTACCATTTTTTGGAAAAGCTCATGTGGCTTATATTCCTAATGGTAAAATTGTAGGATTAAGTAAAATCCCACGAGTAGTGGATGCGTTTGCTAGGAGACTGCAAGTGCAAGAAAGATTGACTGATCAAATAAAAGCCTGTATTCAAGATACATTAGAACCTTTAGGAGTTGCAGTTGTGATTGAAGCTCAGCACATGTGCATGCAAATGAGAGGAATTCAAAAACAAAACTCCTTGACTACCACATCTTCCTTTACTGGGGCTTTTGAAAACGATAAAACAAGAAAAGAGTTCATCAGTTTGATTTCAAGAAAATACAATTAAGAACCATTGCTGAAAAACGTTATCATAACAGGAGCAAGTGGAATGGTGGGTAAAGCTGTTTTGCTAGAATGTTTGGATGATGATCGCATTGGAGAAGTGTTACTCATCAACAGAAAACCATTAGGCTATGATCATTCAAAAGTGAAAGAGCTGGTGTTTTCCGATTTCATGAATTTTTCCACTGCTAAAATTGAAGGCGTTTATGATGCCTGTTTTTTTTGCATGGGAGTTTCAGTAGTAGGATTGTCAGAAGAAAAATATAAATCAATCATTGTTGATGTGACAAAGGTGTTTGTGGACCAACTTCATGCATTCAATTCAAATATGGTTTTTAATTACGTTTCTGGTGAGGGAACGGACAGTTCCGAGAAAGGAAAAACAATGTGGGCAAGGGTAAAAGGGGCAGCTGAAAACTTGGTTTTTTCGAAAGAATTTAAAGATGCTTACGCATTTAGGCCAGGAATGATATTACCTGAAAGAGGCATTGTTTCCAATACAAGATTATATAACTGGGCTTATATTTTAACACGTCCTTTGTTTCCATTTTTCAGGAAAATGAAAAACGTGACAACCACCACTGCATTTGGTAAAGCAATGATTAACAGTTTGTTTCATAGTAAAATGGGTAAAATATTGCACAATCCTGACATCAATAAATTGGCAAATACGGAATTAAAGCAGGAGTTAGTCTAAAGGTTTTTCAGCGTACATCACTTTCCACTTCCAAAGATTTTTTACCAAAGCAACATACTGGTAGTAACAACCTTTATAGTGTGTCTTTCCAAATCGAGAGGCCTTCGGATGGGTAATGTTGTAAGCAATGGAAGGTAGCGAGCCTATGACTCCAGCTAAAAACATTTTCCAGGCACTTTTTTTAATTTCCTTGGTGTAGTCGGTAGTTTCAATGTTGATGAATCCTCCTTCAGTCAGCTTATTTTCAAAGTAATTACTTGAAGTTATTCGAGTGATACTCCAAGTTTTAAGCCATTTTTGGATGTAATTGTGCTTGTCTTTTTGGTCGTCGTTTACAAGGTAGTAGTCGCACAATATAAGTCGTCCTCCTTTTTTCAATAAACGAAAAGCCTCCTTAACAAAGTCAGCTTTATCCACTGTGTGACATATGCTTTCACAGGCCCAAATGACGTCGAATGATTCATCTGGAAAGCTGGTGTTGGTGTAATCCATTTCTTCAAAATTCACCCTATTAGACAAACCGTTTTCAACTGCTTTTTCGTTTGCTAGTTTTACTTGTTTTTCGCTTAAGGTAATTCCTGTAACGGAAACCTGTTTTTGACTTGCAATAAAAAATGCTGCCCCTCCAACACCACAACCTGCATCAAGCACCCGGTTCCCATCTTGAATTTTTCCTTTTTCAAAAAGCACTTTATTGGTGTTGACCAAGGACTCTGGAAAATTGCTGGTAGTTTCATCCCAAATGCCGTAATGCAAAGCCAACGTATCACCCAAATTCCACCAGTTTTCATAATGGTGCTGGGTGGTGTTGTAGTATTCCGCAGTGTCTTTGTTTTCGAACATCTAGTAACTTCGTTAATCCTTTTGAAGGTCACAAAACTACAAAGTAATTTTTACAAAGAGGTTTAAGCAGTTAATGAACATGGCTTTATTTTATTAATCCTAACCCTTCAGTACCGCTTGCATCACCTGGGGACAAAAGAAGTATTTTACCAAAAAGTACTTTGGCTTCTCGGGTTTTTCCGAGCCTGTAGTTTGTCCAAGCGAACATCAGTAATCCGTCGTAGTCAAAAGGATACAAGTTGACCACTTTTTCAAAATATTTGTAGGAGGTTTGATATTCTTTTTTGTCGTAGTAAATGTAGCCTAGTTTGTAATTTGCCACTGTGTTTTGAGGGTCAATTTCCAAGATTTTACTGTACTCAGCTATTACTTGGGTCATGTTTCCTAGTGCTGCTGCTGGGTATACAATTCCAAGTCTGGCTTCAATTGAAACAGGCATCAGGTTAATACATATTTGATAGTAATTAACCGATTCTTGATAGCTTGCGGCACTGTAGGTTAACCACCCTAAGCGTAAATTTATTTCATACGAAGTGTCACTGTATACCTTTTTTAAAGCTGCAATTGCCGCAGGGTAATTGCTCACTTTCTCAAAATAGTAGCTTTGTGTAAAAGCGTCTGCTACAGGATTATTTTGAGCCTGTATGGAAGCGGTAGTCATTAATAGCAATACGATAACGCTTGTTGTTTTTAGGAGTTTTGTTCCGAGTATTTTGTTCATTATTTTCATAGCGGTGTGTATTTAAGTGATAAAAAAATTGAGTTGTAGTTATAATCAGTAATGGTTTCAGACTCCTTTTGCTCCCTTTCGTAGGTCAATGACATGTGCCATTTTTTGGCTAGTTGGTAGTTACTAGACAAGGTAATTTTTGTTGTGGTTAAATCAGGAGAATTATTCAAAATTGCTCCATTCCACTCAGCAATGTTATTGCCTCGACTGTTCAAATAGGATGCAAAAAAACTTAATTTTTTAGTAGGTCGAAAACTAGCATATGGTAAAACGGATAAGTAGCTTGTGGTATAAAAGTCAGAAGTATGTAAATATCCTTTAGCTCCGAAACTTAACTTGTTGTTATCCAATGGGAAATAAGCGTATCCCAAATCGTGTTGCATTTGAAATGTGCTGTCTACTTCCAATCCTGTGGTTCCAATTGAAAAGTTGTGTTTACCTACTTGTTTGGAAACAATTGCAGAGGCAGCGTATGCTTGCGAGTTATATTCTTGTTGGAACGTGGTAAAATCCAGCGTAGTGGTACTGAATAAATAGTGGTAGGATAAGGACAATAGATACTCCTTTCCTAAAGGAATATTGCCTTGAGCAAAGTAGTCTTTTTGGCCAAAATCCCAAAAGTCGCCCTTTTGATTATAGGTGCTAAAACTATGGTTAAATGAAACTTGCTTAAACAAGTAATGTCCCACATTAAATCCTAATAAATTTGCCGTGTTAATGTCAGTGGATTTGCTGAATTTAAAACCAGGATTAAATCCAATGTAATTCAATATTTTCCCTTCCTTAAACAGTATTAATTCTTGCGAATAAGCACTTAACTTAACAGCTGCTTTTCTGCTTTTTTCATACTGTCCAGTATACAAATAACTTAAAGATAAGTAGCGTCCAGGGAGTTCTTGGATAGGGTTAAACTCTATTGCCTTTTTAAAATGTTTGATAGCAGTATAGTACTTCCCTAAACTAAAATAAGCAATTCCCATTCTTGAGCGTAAGTAATAGTAGTCAGTACCTTGGTCTAATGCTGAATCACCAACCGCAACAAGAGTCTTCCAATCTTTTTTCAAGTACAGCGCATAAGTACGTGATTCCACGATCCTGGAATCTATTGCTGGATTTTGAGCTGCAGCTGAAAAAGCTATAGCAAACAAAAATAGGCAACTTATTATATGGCTTTTACTTGGATACATTGCTCTCCTTTCTTGATGTTAAATGAGTGAATAATTCCGTTTTTCAGTTCCATTTCAAACAACAATTCACTGTGTTTTTTTGAACCAATGTTGGCCGTGCTACTGGATTGTAATTTAATGTATTTTGGATCCATTTCGTTGTCAATGTCCGTGAACTTTGACACATAGTCTGCTTTTAAATAAATGTAAAATGGCGCTACAAAATCTTGTAAATACTGGCTAATTCCGTTGTAAAACCCAGTAATTGGGAGAATATCTTTTACTTCCACCTCAGGATAATAAGCTAGTAATACTTTGTGTGCCCCGAGGAAAAAGTAGTGCAGCAAGGACTTTTTATCACCATGAAATTCTGTGAAATAGTGCAAGGTTCCATTGTTTACAAAATAAGCAGTGGATTCAGTTTCCTTACAGTAAAAGTAAGTTTGGTTAAGGGCGTTAGTAAATACCTCCCAATGAACTCTGGTTTTGTGCACATCATTACCTCGACCTTTCTCCACTTCAAAATCAAAGCTCATTCCTGGGGTAAACTTCATGGCCTCCGAAATCAATTTAGTAGGACTTACTTTAAAAATCGTTTGTCCTTCTTCAGGGTATTCAAAGGAATGAAACTGGTGTTTCCCATTGTCTTTTGAAATGTAATACGCCAAAGGATATTCTAATGTTTTTGCCCCGATGTATGGTGTGCTTTGTATTTGGAAATGAATGTGCGGTTCCGGTGATCGACCTGAATTTCCGCACTTGGCAAGCAAATCTCCTTTTTTTACATGATCACCAAGTTTTACTTTAAATGACCCCTCCTTAATGTGTGTAATTTTACTGAATAAGAAATCACCATGTTTAATGACAATGGCATTCCCCCAGTTTTTATCCAAGTTTACGTCTCCAATTTCGTTGTCATGAATTCCATCCTCCAAAGTGACTACATATCCATCAGCCGGAGCAAGAACTGGTAAGTCATAACAGTAAAAATCGGACGTTTTATCACCAGGAATCCGAAAGGTTTTTTGGGTATCGTCTGCAATAACAAAATCAAAAGCGAACTTCCAATCCTCCTTGTGTGTAATTTTTCCATCGTGTGCTTGGGATACAAACCATTCTCCAAAAAAGGGTAAATGAATGTGGAAATAAGTGTCGTTTTTGTAGCGTTCCAAACTGTGTTTGTGCGCGTACAAGTTTTTTTCGGGCGAGTACAATTGATGTTTCACCAAAACCAGCCCTTTATCGCTTTGCCGTTGCAGTAGTATGTATAATAATAGCATGGCTACTAAGGAAAATGGAAGAGAGTAAATTGGTAGCCCAAAGGTGTAAAAGAATGCCCCGAGTGCACTAATACTTAAGGCAATCATAATCGAGGCTAGCACCACTAAAAGGTAACTTCTCCAGGACGGAATCGTAAAGAATCCTCCCAATGCAATGGCGGATAATATGTAGTTGAATCCAATGTAACTGTATTCCAATTCTGTCATGTTTCCTTGAAGCAAAGCGCAAAAATAGTAGCCTGTTAAAAACCCAACTATTGATAACGAAAAAGCAATCCTAGAGTACAACAACAATCCTATTGCAATAATTCCTCCTACCAATAAATTGTATTGAAAGAAAATGGCACCTAAAGACTTCAAGTATATATCGATCAACAAAGGAAACCTAATGAGGGTCATATCGTATATAAATTGACCAATTTCATCTCCCCAAAACCTTTTTAAATCATTGATGATGAATATATCGCGTTCGCTTAATTTAATTGCCCTAAAACCTTTTGCTCCAAGCAGCACTGTCCACACTCCTAAAATGAAAGGCAAACTTAAAAATGGAATTAAGTAGGCACTAAAAAATGCGGAAAGCCATACCGAGATCAAGGTGGTGAACACCGATCCCAAAAATAAAATTCCAAAAAATGCTTCATTGAATTCGAAAAAAGCACCCACAATGAACCCAACCATGATGGTATTAAAAGTGTACAAACCACTTCGTAAAAGCTCTTTGTTAAAGCCCATCCAATCAACCAACAGTACGGAAATGATTCCGGCTAGTAGTCCACTAAAGCCTACATATGGGTTAATGAAGGAGGCCAACAGCAACAGGTATCCAAACCACGCGTGGTTGGAAAAAAAGACCTGCCCGTAACTGTTTACAATGGCTTCTTTATATAAGGTTAGTTTTTTCATGTTTACTTCACATTTACTTCATCGACTCTTCCTGTACGTGATTACCTTAATTTTGTTGCAAAATTGGGGGCCGTGTTTTACTAATTGAACACTTAACCTACACATCAACGAACCTACTTTTCCGATGTGCATTGTAAAACCTGACTATAGCTTACTTAACTTAACAAGTATAACAACAGTCCCCGATTCGCTACAATTTGAATTCTTTTAAATAGCTTGGTAAAACTTCCACATCTTCAATGTTTTCTAAGGTTTCTCTACCTCTTATAATGTGCGGTTTTTCGTCCATGTCAATCATGACTACTGCAGGACGTAAAGCAATAAACTGCATCCATTGGGTCATGTTGTATGCCCCAACTGTGTGCACCACTACATTGTCGCCTCGTTTCAAAGGAGGAAGTGTGATGTTTTCCCTGATCACATCAATGTTCATGCACAATGGCCCATACAGCACAGCGTCCTCAGTGTATTGTGAAAACTCTTGCGCCGGTGACACTTTGTGATCGTACCAAAACGAAGTGAAAAGAATGTTGACACCAAAATCCATGATGGTCGCTCTTCGTCCGTCGGATAATCTTTTATTGGATATCACAGAACCTAACAAGGAACCTGCTGAATCAATTAAAGCTCTTCCTGATTCTAAAATCAACAATGGTAATTCATCTTCAAGAAACCCTGCGTTCAAAATTGACGTGGTGATTGCCTCGGCATATTGATCAAAAGTTGGAGAGCTGTCAGCACCTTGTAAATAGGACCCTTTTAAAGTGTTTTTTGAAGCAAATCCACCACCTAAATCCAAGTATTGAATGTTCTTTTTGTATTTAGTTTTGATGCTTAATGCCAATTCAGAAAGCTTAGTTGCTGCTACTCCATAAGCATTTGGGCTTAACATAAATGTTCCGATATGAGAGTGTAAACCAACCAAGTCCATCTTGTCGTTTAACATGATTTTATTAATAGCATCCCAAGCTTGTCCGTTTTCGTAGTTGAATCCAAACCTGTCCCACATTGGATAAACACCTACATCCATGTTTACTCTAACGGCAACTCTAGGACGCATATCCATGTCTTCAGCTAATTCCCGAATCAAGTACAATTCGTCCAAGTGATCGATGTGAATTAAAGAATCGTTTGTAATAGCTGAACGTAAATCGGCCTCTGTTTTATCGGGACCATTAAAAATGATTTTGTTTCCCGGACAGTTGTTTTTAAGTGCTTTTTGGTATTCAAATCCTGAAACCACCTCACCCCAAGAACCTTCTTGATGATATACATTACACACAGCATTCATGTAGTTCGTTTTATAGGACCATGCAAACTGTACTTTTGGGTACCTGGTTTTAAACGCCCTGTTTGCCTCACGCATTGTTTCTCGAATTGTTTTTTCGGAAATCACAAAAAGAGGTGATCCAAATTCTTCAATCAAGTCCGCGACTGCGTTTCCGTCAACATGCGTTACTGGAGCATATTCTGTTTTTGTTCCAAATTTATTTGTTACTCCAGTGTTTAGTCTTGTAATTACTGGTCTTTCGTATTGTAGCTTTTTCATATATCGTAGTTTTGTTCGTGAATAATACTTTTGCGTGCTCACCTGTTCGTCGCTCCTCCTCGGCTGTCGCTTAATTT
>JBLIBC010000016.1:0-21326 GCA_047632015.1 Glaciecola sp. | reverse complement strand
TGAAGCGCAGCGTTAAATTTCAAAGTATCTAATTTTCGATTTGTCCTTTCTTTATTGATTAATCGGAAAACTGTTTCATTTAACAACGCGTGATCAGTGCTTTCGAAAACCAAGGATTCACTTGAGCTAGAGTCACTGCTTGAACCCCGCATCAGTCCGTGCTCATCTAGTGCAAAACCAGTTGTGATAAATACCAAGAAAAATAAGATTACGCTTTTCATTTTTAATACTTGTTTTATGTCTAGTCTTCTTTTAATTGCCTCTTGAGTTGAACAGTTTGGCTTCCTGTGTATTTGCCAACATAGGTGTTCTGCCCAACTTTCGAATAAATATAATTTTGACCAATTTCGCTGATTATCACTTTCCTTGTAGGTTGCCAGTAGGTTTGGTTATTGGCAGGGTTTCGAATTAACACGTACTTTGCGTAATGATTTCGCCCTGAAATCTTAAGTTTAAGTGCAGTAGTCTTTACACTATCAACTATTAGTTCTTCACCAATTTGATACCATCCTGTTTTACCTACTTTAAAAGAAACTTTGTAATTGTCAAGACGGTTTTTATTTGTGCTTTTTATTGAGTGAGTAGCTACAGCCTTTTCATTTTCAATTGCCCGTAACCTGAATTTGCTTAGCTTTTTTTCGAAGGACGAAAAATAATTTAAATGCAAACTGTCCAGCTTGTTCCAGTACAAAAGGCGTTCCTCAAGTTTTTTGCTGTATTTTTTATATTTCTTTTTATGCCATTTTTGAATTTTATGGGCGTTCATACTGCTTAATTTTGGCAGCACATTCAGTTGTAAAGTATCCTTTCCCTGTAGGATACTCATGACGTAATTGTCTTTTTCAGGATGAGGTTTGATAGTAATATTTTTAATGTCCAAAACGTAAAAATAAAAGGTGCTTTTTCTTTTTAACTTTTCCGATTTTGCTTTCTCCGATAAAAAGTACAGTCGCTCAAGTACGTTTTCTACGCTATCGCCTACATAATTCCATTTCACTTTTTTGAACACTTTTAGTTCAGGGTATCCTTTAATCCGGTCCCCAAATAACTGAAAAAAGTTCTCCTTGTATCCATACTCCGGGGTTATTTCAAACTTTAGCGTATTACGCCTTTTGTTTCGTTTTAATTTTATTTGAACCTTTGAACTCCTTACATTAAAAGAGGTTGAAGGGTATTGGTTAAGGTCACTAAATACAATTGATTTAAAACTTTTAGATGTAATAGCTTGCTGTTTTGGGTTGCAGTATTCACTACTTGTTTCCAGTGGGACCCAATACTTTTTTCGTTCATCGTATCTAAATCCTGTTGCCTGATTTTGTCTTTCGGTAGCTATGGATATAGTTAGGGCGTTTTTTTGATTAATGAACACTTCTTCTCTTTCAAGATCTTCTCCTTTTACATTTGGCAACTGTTGGTAGGCTTTTATCTCCACAAGAAACAGGGGGGTAACCACCGAGGTCCTTTCACTGTTTAATGTTTTATCTAGTAGAGCGATGTCATTTGGTTTTTTTATGATATTCACAGATAATACTACCTCTCCGTCAATAACAACAGATTTATTATTAATGAATGCATAAGGAGGTACTTCAATTCTTACTCCATTTACCAAGAAAATTTCACCAATTTGAGTATAAATTGTTTTTCTGAAAGGAACATGAGTAACTGTACCTGTTTTGTGTTTAATATTTGAGCTAACGGTTATTCGTTTATAATTTCCACTACCTATAATTTCCCCTTTTAAGTGCTTTAATTGCTCCCTTGCAATCGTGTTTCCGGATAAGTTGATCCATTTTAAATTATTCAATGAACTAGGTAATTTCGTTAGTTGACAATGACTAACGTCTAATGAGTCTAAAAATAAAAAACCTTTCAACTGTATGTCTTGACATACCAAATTGCTAATGTGCAAGCTTTTTAATCGTGTCATTCCCGATGTATTTTCAAATAATCGCGCTCCAGTTTTGACACTGCAATGCTCAAGAGCAAGCTTCGACACGTTTAATCGCTTGATAGAGGTTGGGAAATATTCCATGCAACTGTTTTGAATAGTTAAACTGGACAGAGCGCGTAACTTAAAAATATTAAAAGGGATTTTGTTTAAAGCTCGTCCTCCTATTATCAAGGAGGTTAAGCTTGTTAATTTAGCTAGTTGTTCAACAGTAACAGGAAAGTCCAAGGCTTTGCAGTTGTACATGTTAAGGTGTTCAAGTTTATGAAGCAGTTTAAAGTTTTCTGGTAATTGTTCCAGTTTACTATTTGAAATATCTAGCGAAATGAGTGAGGGTAGCTTGCAAATTTTATCTGGAAATTTCCGTAATCCCATTATTTTCAAACTTGACAACTGCTCCAAGTTTTTAAGTAAATGGTAGTTGTTATCGTTATTCACGCCAGGGTTAAACGAGAAATTAAAAAGGTGTAATTTTTTAAATGCTAAAATCGAGGAGCCTAAGCTGTCAATCAAATTTTTAGATAAATCTAATTCCGTAATCTTAATGTCTTTTTTAATTAATGGCAACTTAACAATCCCATTATCAGAAAGGTTTAACTGGATTAATTTTTGAAAATCATTAATTGCAACAGGGATGTAAACCAGCTTTCCCTTTTTCCAAGACAAATACTTTAGTGTGCTGCAATTTGAAAGGATTTGAAAACTTGCTGAAACTGGAAGCGTCGTAATTTCGTCCAGGACTATTATTTGTAATTGAGGTAAGTCTCCGAGCCATTCTGGAAGCGATTTTAATGGGTTTCCCGTTAAAATTAGCTCTTCCAATACTTGATTGGTTTTTAAATTATCAGGTAATTTATCCAGGTTTTGGTATGATAAATCAATTCTTTCTTGTGCAAACGACGCAATCGTTAACAACATAATAAAAGACGATATGACAACCTTAAAAAATTGCATTCTGAAAGATAGTTAATCCAAATACCGCTCCGCTTTCAAGCAGCTGATAGTTATTGAGAATATCTTGTTAAAACATGACTTTAACAGCTACGATGTAATTTCTTCCAGGTGCAGATATTCCTGAGCTGTATGTTCGGTACCTAATATCTGCTAAGTTTTCAATCCCTCCTGACAACACCCAGTGATTACTCAACATCAGTATTCCTTTTAAATTGAAAGTGTGCCAATAGGGGCTAAACGGAAGTCCATTTTCGTCCAAGGCATAAATGCTTGTTTTATCTCGTTGGTCCAGACTTAGTTGTTTGTTAGCGTAGCCTGAGTTGTATTGATGATAAGCTTTTAATACCACCTTTTTAATTTTTAAAGTAACACTGTTAGTCATGAAAAGGGGAGCGGCGTGTCGTGAAGGCGAGCTCACATCATCAATTACCTCAGTTCCCTTTTGGTAATTAACAGAGGATTTTACCTGCACTGCTTTTGAAAGTTTAATTTCCAACTTTCCACTTATACCGTAAACAAAGGCATATGATGCATTTTGAATAGCAAAGACTTTACTCATGCTGCCCTCATATAATATACTGTCCTCACCATTTAATTTAAACTCACGACGCACCATGGCATCATCCAGTAAAGTGTAAAAAGTTCCTAAGCCCAACGTTCCCCATTTGGACAGTTTTTTACTAATGGATAAATCCGCGGTGTAAGCCACTTCCGATTTCAAATTTCCGTTAGGCACCACTATTTGATGATCTTGAAAATCAAAGGTTTTTCCTACATCGTCTACATTTGGCGCTCTAAATCCAGAGGAAACATTGCTTTTAATTTCCCAATGTTTTGTTTGCCATGAAATCCCCACTATACCATTAACGGACTGTTTGTTAATGGTTACTTCATTGAAAGGCAAATTGTAAAAATTATTTTGGCTGTTAAAATTCGATTTCAAATAGTAGCTGTTGGTTCTAATCCCAGATGTAAATACAGTGTTGGTACCTATTTTTTGATTGTATTTTAAATACAAGGCAAAAATAGCCCAGTCCGATTTGGGGTACCGAGCTGCACTGGTAAAACTTTCGTCGTTTAACACGTTAACGGTGTTTCCCCATGAATTTACTCTGTTGTACACCAATTCCGCGCCGTAATAAATAACATGTTTTTTTCGGTCCTTTTTAAAGTCTAAATTCAAAGAGTAGGCGTTTACATTTTCAACTTGAGTTTTAATATCATCTGAATTTATTTTCCTGCTTATTCTGCTTTCCTCCTGAAATTGATGAGCTAAATTCAGTTTAAAAGCCGAAAACAACTTGCGTTTTTTAGTGTTCGTAATGGACAAATGATTCATGATCCATTTTTGAGGACCGTAGTTCCAAACGGCGTAATTAGGTAGCTGGTTTAATGGGTATAGCCTGTCGTAACGGCCATATTCATTGCTTTGTGAAAAGTGAACATTGTAATCAACGTCCAGGTGTTTACTTGCTTTGTAACGGACTTTGTGCAAAGTGTGAATTTGCTCATAACCACTGGGGTTTTGTAATTTTTGATTCCCGTTCGTTTCAATGCTGTCTGTGGTGCCAATTCTTTTTACAACGTACTTTTGCAAGTAGTCGGAAGGCCCGTAGTTTCCCATTTTTAAATCGGTATATTTTGTTTTAGATACACTGGAAATAAAAGACCACTTTCCCTTTGCTATGTTGAAGTCGTAATGTCCGCTAAACTCCTCGTTTGCAGAGCTAAACCGGAAGTTTGATTTCCCATGTATGTCAGTAGAATCCGATAAGCCGTTTTTATGATTTAGGGAGCTAAAACTCATGACAGCACCAATAGCATCACTACCGTATGTAACTGACCCAGGTCCAAAAATAATTTCAGTATTGTCAATAGCATTTGGATCCAATGAAATTACATTATGTATGTTTCCTCCTCGGTAAATTGCGTTATTCAACCGAATACCATCCATGCTATACAGTAATCTGTTGGTTGAAAACCCTCTAATCATTGGGCTTCCTCCTCCTTGTTGGCTTTTCTGGACATACACTTGTTCGCTTACAGTCAATAAATCAGCAGCAGTTTGAGGATTGTACAATGCTACATCAAGCTTGGAAATTTTAGTAACCTCTTTGGTGTTGTTTCTCGATTTCTCATTCCATTTTGATGAACTAATGAATACTTCTTCAAGTTCAACTTTAGAGCTGTCGGTAAAGGTTTGAGTGTTGTTTTGATTACTGTTTTGAGCCATGGACACTAACGATGTGCAAAAACAAAATAATAGCAGGAGTCGAAAATTCATCAAAACTTCATCAGAAAATAAGTTTAAAATAGCCTTAGCGTAGTAAAGCTAAAAATTTAGGATTGAACTCAGGTCAAATGTTTTTGGAATTACTTTGATGCTTATCTTAAAGGGAGTTCTAAAAATTAGATTTATTGAGGCGAACGAGAAATTAAAAACGCAGCATACCTAAGTATGTGAGGATTTTAATTTTAAAGTTCAACGAAGAAAAAGCGATTTTTGGAATTCCCCTCAAACGAATTGGATTTTCGTTTGAGGTTAAGCACAGAAAAACTATTTTTGCGTTATCAAACTAAATAAATCAGTAAATGTCAGCTTGGGGAATTACAAATTTTGAAAATGATGTAGCGTTGGACTATGTAGAGGAGTTAACCGCGCATAAAAAACAACTTTCTATTGTTGCTTTTTTCGATGCGTTTTCAGGTAAATTTAATCCCGAGGAAACCACGCTAGATGAGTGCTTAGAGTTTTTTACGATTGCTGAAGTCCTAGCGGCAATTCAAGGTTCACCAGCTGAAGATTTACCGTTGCAGCTTAAAGAATGGGTCGAGTTGTGTTATATCCAAGTAGAGCAAGAAGTAGCTGCACAAGCAATTGGATTAGTGGAGTTATTACTAAAAGACAGTGAGGCAAAAGAAATGTACTGTGACACTCCGTATTATAAAGCATGGAAGGATAGTCAAAAAGATTTAATTAAAAGATTAAAAGCATGATACTTTTTGGAAGGAAAGCCCATCATTTAGGATTAACAACCTCAAAAAAAATACCATGTGAAAAGTGTGCTAAAAAGCACCTTGCTATTAGTGTTTTTCAAAAATACTTTCACATCCTTTGGTTACCGATGTTTCCAATAAAAAAAGAGTGTGCCTCTCAATGTATCAAATGTCAAAATGTGTTGATTGAAAAGAGGTTTTCAGACAAATCGAAAGAGATTGCAATCACCCTAAAGAAAAAGTACAAAACACCCTTTTTTGCCTTCTCAGGAATCTTTTTGGGGTTTCTTATATTGTTGGTGAAAAATATTTTTTGGTGAGAGTTGGTATGGTGATAGATTAATTGATAACATTCCTTGCATAATTAGTCTACGCCCTGTAGCCAATTACTAATATAATTGATAAACTTTACTTGTTTAGTCTTGTCATAACCAGCCATAAATGTCACGTGAGAATCGTTCCAAATCTTTTGGGGTTTTAAATCTACTAATGGTAAATGACGAGTATGCATAATTCCCGCTAATGAGTCTTGTTCAAATAAAAGCAATATCCTGTATCCAGGGGAAGGATCTGTAATCCAGTTTTCGTATATGAAATAAGAGTCGTAATGCATAAATCTATCGTCCCTCTGAAAGCCTAAGGTGTCGATAAAAGGCTTAAATTCTGATAGAGAAATTTTTCCATCTTGAATTATTTTTACTAGCTGGTTTTCCACGATTGAGTTGGGGTTAATGTTTTTCTTATGAGTGTAACCCGCAATGAATGCGTAAGGACCGTCTTCAGAAATTCCGTGCGTCCAAAAGGGTACTTCTACTACAGCTTTTCCAAGTGTATCACCCTCGTTCGTGATGATATAATCTCCTTGTATTAATTTACCTTGATCGTATTGGTTCTTAGAAATAGGAAAGAATTGTCCGATTTGATACCAATTGTTTTTAATTTTTGTTGTTTGAATTGATACACCATCATAAAGTTCAAAAGAAATCTTTCCATCTAGATTTTCTCTGATGTTCGCGGGACCATCAATAACTTCCGTAGTAATGAAAATGCCGATGATCGAATGCTCCAGATTTTTATTTGTACGTGGCACTGAGCAAGAGAACAAGAAAAGAATGAAAGTTATAAATATTAATGGTTTCATCAAATTAGTTATGATTTTTACTCGAATCAAAGAGAGTTGTTTATTACTCATTGAGTTATTACTTCAGAAAATGCCTTAGCTCATTTAGTATCATTGCTGTTGCTCCCCAAACAATTTTGTCTTTAATGTCCATATAAGGAGTTTTGAAACTGCTTGATTTACTAATGCTGATTTTTGTTTGTTTAAGAATGGGCCCTTTTAATAATTCAGCAAGTGGAACTTCAATGATGTGGTTTACTTCTTTTATTTCAGGTATGTAGTTTGGTCGTTTTTCGGAAATTCCCAAAATAGGAGTAATGTAAAAATTACTTGGTGGGACGTAAATAGGAGATAGCTCAGATATAATTTTCACATCATCAGGATTAATATTAACCTCTTCATGTGCTTCCCTTAAAGCAGTTTCATTAATATCTGAATCTTGTTTTTCAACTTTCCCTCCCGGAAGTGCAATTTGTTTACTGTGTATCCCATCATAGGCAGATCGCTCAATAAGCGTAAAATGTGCTTGGCCATCATGAGGGTGAACTAACAATAACACCGCTGCTTTCTTGGCTTTTGCTATTTCCGTATCTGAAATCAAGGTATCTCTAAAGGGAGCAATCTCCCGATGTGCGTCACATTTACGTTGCTCGCTAATTTCAAAATGTTCAAGCTTTTGTATGGCAGTTATAAACTTCAAAATTTACTGTTCAAGGTCTGGACGACGAGATTTAGTACGATTAATCGCTTGGTCCTCTCGCCACTTTTCAATCTTGTTAAAGTCTCCACTCAACAAAACTTTAGGCACTTTTTTTCCTTTAAACTCCTCAGGTCGAGTGTATACTGGAGGTGACAACAAATTATCTTGAAAAGAATCCGTCAAGGCAGACGTTTCATTAGAAATAGCGCCTGGTATAACCCTAATAATAGCGTCTGACAAGACCGCTGCGCCTAATTCTCCACCACTTAGCACGTAGTCACCAATAGAAACCTCTGATGTAATGTATAACTCCCTAATCCTCTCATCGATACCTTTATAATGTCCGCACAATATCATGATGTTTTTAGCACAAGAGAGTTGGTTGACCTTTGATTGTTTTAATTGTTCACCGTCTGGGGTCATGAAAATTATTTCATCGTATTTTCTCAGTTTAGTCAAAGACTCTATACAATCAGCAATAGGTTGACAAGTCATCACCATTCCTGCTCCACCACCATACATGTAATCGTCTACTTTTTTTTGTTTGTTGTTCGAAAACTTTCGAATATCGTGCACGTGAACTTCTGCAATACCATTGTCAATGGCTCTTTTAAGAATTGAGTCGCTGAACGGACTAGCTAACAAACTCGGTAAAATACTTAATATGTCAATTCTCATATCTCAAAATTACTAAATCCTGTGTTGGTTTCAAACTTGATATACTTTGAGGTTCATATATTATCATTCACTAAAAAATATCGTATAATCCTTGCTGTTGCAATAAAGTAATTGCTAAATTAGCATCATTCGTATTATGAAAAGACTATTACATTTATTTGGTTTTATAATTTTATTTTCAGGATTCATTTCTTGTCAAAATGGAGATGGTAAAACTGAAGTTCCTATCAGTAAAATAACTGGAAAAACTCAAGGCACAACCTATACAATCAAGTATTTAGACACTTTAAACAGAGACATCCAACCGCAAGTTGATTCTATTCTAAATTCAATTGATTTAGCTGTGAGTACTTATGTTTCAAACTCAATCCTTTCCAGGTTTAATGACGCAGACTCTTGCAGTATTATTAATAATCATGTATTGGATTTGTTTTTAATGAGTGACGAGATTTACCAAACTACTGATGGAGCATTTGATCCAACTGTAAAACCGCTTGTAAATTTATGGGGATTTGGAGATAGTCCTATGCAAACGGATACTTTATTCAGGGATGTGGATAGCACAGTTCAACGGGAAAGGTTGTTGCTTGCGTTGAAAGATTCTTTAGTTAAAGAACAATTGGAATATGTCGGTTTGGATTTGGTGATATTGGACGGTGATATTTTAAGCGATGATATTGGCGTTATTGGTCAAGGAAACGATGACGATCTGGATGATGATCTTGACTTTGAATGGTCGAGTGGTGATGTGAAAGACAACTACTTGTGCAAGGAAGAGAAGGAGCTTACTATGAGTTTTGATGCTATAGCTCAAGGATACTCCGCTGATGTAATTGGTGATTTTTTACAATATAAATTAGGTATAAATGATTTCATCATCGAAATTGGAGGAGAAGTATTAGCTCAAGGGAAAAAGTCAACTACTGAACATTGGATGGTTCAAATAGAGAACCCAAACATTAATGACCCAAAGGCGCCTGCCGGAATAGCAACTGTTCCAATGTCAAAATTCAGAGCTGTGGCAGTTTCTGGAAATTACAGGTCTTACAATGAATTGTTGGGTGAAAAATATGGTCACTGTATTGATCCTAGAACTGGTTATCCTTCTAAAAGCAACATTGTGAGTGTGGCTGCTTTTGCTAACGAGTGCGGAGTAGCGGATGCTTATGCAACTGCTTTGATGGTGATGGGTGTTGATGAAGCTGTTCCTTTTATTGAGGGGCATCCTTTTGAAGGAGTCGAAGCGTTCTTCATATATTACACAGAAGACGGTAATTTACAAACCTATATATCAAGTGGTTTAGAAGAACTTATTCAAGGACAGTAAGTTCAATTCATTTTTATTCTAGTCCTAGAATACTTTTCTTTAATTTTTCATTTACTGCGTAGGGCCCAACCCATAACTTCATCAGTTCCTGTTTGAAATCAAATCCGGCAATGGTGCCTTTGTATTTTCTATTTCTGAACACTTTAACACCTACATTAGGTTCGTAAATTAAAAAGAGTTCGTCATCTACTTTTAAACCAGTACCAAGTGCTTTTTTAAACTGCGCAATTCTTTTGTCAATGTGATTGGTGTTTCCTTGGGTGGATTTAATAAATACTTCGTCTATGGCGTCGTTGAATTTGTCTGTAGTCACTAAACTACTCACAAACACAATTTTAAACGCTTGAAGACAATCACAATTAATAATTTCGCTAGGAATGATGCTTTTTTTCTTTAAGTATAAACCAGCGGTATATAAGTCCAGGAACCACTTTTCTCGTATTCCAGCACCATTTAAATGTAAAGTGTCTTGCTTTACGGTTACTGATGAAGCGTAAGTAACTCCGCTAACCTTAACAGAGGCGCTTGAAGAAAAACTGCTTAGTAATAAAATAAAAAATAACATTCTCATACTTCACTTTCCATTTTGTAGTACTGTCGTCTACGAAAAAAAACGTAAAAGGTTTGGATTTAGGAGACGTATTATGACATTAAGCTAATTACAAGCCCATCAATTCCTTCATTCCATAAAAACCAACTTTTTCATTCATGAATTCGGCAGCCAATACAGCACCTAAAGCAAACCCCTTTCGGTTGTGAGCTGTATGACGTATGTATATCTCATCAATTTCATTTTCGTAAGTAACTGAATGTGTTCCTGGAACGTTTTCAAGCCTTTTAGAAACAATGTTTATTTCACCCTCATTAGGAGTCGTGTCATTAACCCATTTGTTAATTTGATTGTTGTTGTCAATAACGCCATCTGCTAAAGTAATTGCAGTTCCACTGGGTGAATCTAGTTTCTGTGTGTGATGAATCTCTTCCATTTCCAAGTTGTAACTTGGGTAGTTAGCCATTATTTGGGCTAATTTTTTGTTGATTTCAAAAAAAACATTTACTCCCACACTGTAATTCGATGCGTAAAATAAACCAGCGCTCTCCTTGTTACATTGTGCTATGCAAGAATCTAATTTGTTTAACCAGCCCGTTGTTCCAGCCACAACTGGAGTGTTAGCCGAAAAGCAAATTTGAATGTTTTGATAAGCGGTTTCTGGTGTACTGAATTCAATTGCTACATCAGAACCAGATAAACTATCACTGTTAAAGCTTTTTAAGTTGTCGCCGTCTACTTTTAAAGATATCTCATGTCCACGTTCTACAGCGATTTTTTCGATCTCTTTACCCATCTTACCATAACCTAACAATGCAATTCTCATCTTAATTATTTTTGCCAAAGATAAGCGGAAAAAATATTTCCCATCTTAATTGTCATTAATTTTTAATATTTTTGAGCCTCAATAGGAATTAACACCAATTGAGTCAAATGAAAGTACTTATCAAGTCTGCCAAAATTTACAATTCAGTATCGGCATTTCATTTAAATACCAAAGACATACTAGTGGAAGATGGGGTAATTACTTCCATCGAGAACGAAATCAATGACGATCAAGCTCAACTTGTTCAAGGCAAGGGATTGGCTGTTTCGGCTGGATGGTTTGATTTGTACAGTGTCGTACGCGAACCAGGCAATGAAGCAAAGGATACCATTCAAACACTTTTAGACAGTGCACAAGTTGGAGGGTTTACAGATTTGATTGGAGTTTCAGGATCAACCCCATCACTATACAGCAGAGCGCAAATTGAATTTGTAAAAAATAATTCAAAAGGAAGGTTGGTTAACATTCACCCCGTAGGAACCATCACCGAAAAGAAGGAAGGTAAAAACATCACCGAGCTATATGATTTGCACAAAGCTGGAGCCTTAGCGTTTTCAGACGGGAAAAGACATTTCAAAAACCCAGAATTACTGAAACGCGCTCTCCTATACATAAAACCATTTAACGGAAAGTTAATGGTTTATGGTGAAGACGCTGACATAGCTGATTACGGGATGGTGAACGAAGGTGTAGTAGGAGCGGGTTTAGGAATGAAAGTTCGACCTGCATTAGCTGAGGAAATTGCATTACAGCGAAACATCCACTTGGTGGAGTACACGGACTCATCCATTCATGTTCAAGCCATATCAAGTAAAGGTTCAGTTGAAATTGTTAAAGCTGCAAAAGCAAAAGGGGTGAACATTACTTGTGATGTTAACTTGGCGAATTTGCTTTATACGGACGAAAAAGTGGGAGATTTTGACACCACATACAAGGTACTGCCTGTACTTAGAACCGAGGAAGACAGACAAGCATTACTAGCAGGACTAGAATCTGGAGTGATAGACGGAATTTCGTCAGGACACACACCTCAGGACAATGAAAGCAAAGCTTGCGAGTTTGATCATGCTGAATTTGGAATGATGACACTGGAGGCGATGGGAGCAAGTTTACTTGATGAAGGAAGTTTAACTGAAGAATCTATCTTTAGCTTACTGTCCGAAAAATCAAGGGATATATTTAAAGTGACAATACCGGAGATTAAAGTGGGGGAACTTGCAAGCCTTACAGTTTGTTCCAACAATTCTTGGAGCTTAGCAAAAGCAGACATCACATCAATATCTAAAAACAGCCCATTCATTGGCAACGAGTTTAACCACAAAGTGGAAGCTGTACTAAACAACAACATGCTGTACGTCAATAAATAGGACTGAATGCGAAATCTATTGGAATATTTTCGCCTTTTTTTATTGACTATCAAAACTGTATTAAAGCTTAAAAAACAACAGGTTTTTGTAAAACGATTTTTACTACCGATCATTAGTAAGTATCAAAAGGACAGCGCTTTATCAGAGTATGACGTTTACAAAATAGTACATTACTACTCACTTGGTGTAGTAGTGCTACTTGGGGATTACTTTTGTATTTTACGAGGTAAAGAATTAAGCATGAAGGAGCGAAAATCTCTGACTTTCATGGCAGCTATAAGCACCATATACGACGATTTTTTTGATAAGACTGGACACGAAAAAGCCGTGATTGAGTCCATGACTTATGACCCGGAAAACTTTAAGCCTAATGGATTCCGTGAAACGTTGTTTAATGAACTGACTTTGGAAGCTTTGCACCACATTGGATTAAAAAGCTTGTTGGACAGCACCCGAAAACAATTATTAGAAGTTCAGTGGCTTACCAAAGGACAAAGTGATAAGAATGAGTTTTCTTGGGGCCAATTAAAAGAAAACACGATGAAAAAAGGAGGGTGGTCATTTTTATTTTATCGGTCAGCGTTGAGTAATGATATCAGTGAGGAGGAAAAAGCATTGGTATTTCAAATTGGAGGGTTATTGCAGTATAGTAACGATATATTTGATGTATACAAAGACAGGGAAGAGGGTGTGTTTACTCAAGTAAATTCGGTCACTGACATCGGAATTGTGGTGAAGGATTTTAATGTTGAAATGGAGAAAACATTTAAAATGTGTCGATCGTCATCTTATTCAACCGAAGTCATAAATGAATTGCTTCAAAATTTATATTTATTGTGCGCAAGGAACATGGTTTGCTTAAACCAACTTCAAGACGTTCAAATAAACCACGGAGGCACTTTTAATGTGCAGTCGCTATCCAGGCAGGAATTAGTTTGCGACATGGAAAAAACATCAAATCTTCTAAAAATGGCGAAGAGTTATCTTACTTTCGCCAAAAGGGATTAGCACAATTTTGTATTTAATCCCAATTAACATTTTAAACTACAAAAATTGACAACATTTAAAGACTTCGGGTTCGCACCTGGAATATTAAAATCATTAGAAGAATCAGGGTACGTAACACCAACACCAATTCAGGCTAAAGCCATTCCGTTGGTACTTGATAATCAAGATGTATTAGCTTGTGCTCAAACAGGAACAGGAAAAACAGCTGCGTTTTCCTTGCCAATTATAAATAACTTAAGTGCTCAAGAGTACGACAAACACAACAGGAAAATTCGTTGTTTAATTGTTACTCCTACTAGAGAGCTTGCAGTTCAAATTGAAGAATGCATTACAGCTTACTCTAAACACACCGATTTACGAAGTACCGTAATATTTGGAGGTGTTCCTCAAGGAGCGCAAGTAAGAAAGTTGAACTCAGGAATTGACATTTTAATCGCTACACCTGGTAGGTTGTTGGATTTAATGGGGCAAGGCTACATAAAATTAAACAATGTGGGCGTCTTTATTCTTGATGAAGCGGATAGGATGTTGGATATGGGGTTCATTAATGATATCAAAAAATTAGTGAAAGTAATTCCAAGTAAAAGGCAAACTTTGTTGTTTTCAGCGACTATGCCTAATTCCATATTAAGTTTAGCAAAAAGCTTATTGCACCAGCCTCATGAGGTTAAAGTTGATCCGGTGTCATCAACAGCTGATACTATCCAGCAAAAGATTTATTTTGTGGACAAGCCAAACAAAATTTGGTTGTTGATTGACATTATCAAAGAGCATAAGATGGATGCTGTGTTAGTTTTCACAAGAACTAAACATGGTGCCGACAAGGTGGTTAGGATGCTGGAGAAAAATAAAATCACATCAGCGGCAATTCACGGAAATAAAAGTCAAAATGCTAGACAGCGTGCTTTAAAGCATTTTAAGGAAGGAAGTGTACAAGCTTTAATTGCTACTGATATTGCTGCTAGGGGAATCGATATTGACAGTTTAAAGTTTGTAGTCAATTATGATTTACCTAACGAGGAAGAGTCTTATGTGCACAGGATAGGAAGAACAGGTAGAGCAGGGAAGGACGGTCAAGCATTTTCATTTTGTGACATCGACGAGAAAGCGTACTTAAAGGATATTCAAAAATTAATCAAGCAGGAAATTCCTGTGGTGGAAGATCATGCATTCCCACTACAGAACTTTACCTTGTCTCCAAAAAAACAACAAGGAGGAGGTAGAAGACACCAAGGAGGAGGTGGAGGAAATGGAAAAAGCCAAGGCCAGGGCCAAGGAAATTCTGGAGCGCGACAGGAGAAAAGGAAAAAGTGGTTCGGTAAAAAGAGATAAAGGTTATGCATAAAAAGCAATTTTTAGAACTCCCCTAAAGTAAAAGGCCACTGTGAAGTGGCCTTTTTTATTGCAAGAAATTAAGCGATAGTGTAATTGTTAATAAAATATTCAAATCTGTTAGTGGGTAAAACGCAATAGCTTAGCGTTTAATTATTAGCTTTAGTCTACCGCTAGTCTAAAAACTACCTTACGACTATTAAACACACTAGAATCTTCAGTGGAGCATTTTGGATACTTGCAATTGCATCTGTAATATTATTATCAATAAATAATTAAGCTTATTTGGAAGCCAGTTTTCTTGGGTGTGGTTTGTCGTTTTCCACGAAGTATTTAAACTCCTCTAGTAACTGGTCACCAATTTTGACTAATTTTTTGCTTACAATAGGAGATAGTATTCCTCCAATTCCTTTGAACTTAACTTCAAAATTCAGCACCAACTTAGTCTTGGTTTCACTTTCTGAAGTCAACGACCATTTTGCATTCACTGACTTAAAGAAAAATGGTGTTCCCGCTATGGCTTTATAAGAAAGTGAATGTTGTTCCGGATTAAAACTAGTTAATTCTTGTTTTGTCGGGCCTCCCGTTGTTTCAGTAGATCTGATTGAGAATGAAACACCAGGTATTTCACCCTCACCTGACACTTCTGATTTTGTGATTAAACTCGCCCACTTGTCAATGTCTGCAAATTGATTTCCTAATACTTCCCAAGTTTGCGATACTGGTTTTTCAATTACTAATTCTTTAATTATTTTCATGATTGGTTTGTTTTAATAACTGCTAAAATTCAATTATTGATATTTTGTTAATATGTTGTTAGTTCAGTACTGTTACCTTATCAAGTTCCAATACAGTGTCTTCCAATACTCGCTCTCCTGTTTCAATGTACTTTTTATGACCAGCTAGTAAGGCAGTCCAATTCCCAGTATTCATCTTTTTCATCATTAAACTATTCATCACGTCAAACAACATATTTTTCATTGAATAATGCAGGTCAGCACGTAATATAGTTTTACCATTTTCGGTCCTAACGTCAAAGTCGGCAACCATGGATTTTATTCCTGGTAATTTATGAAATTCATATATTTCAATAGACAGAGATTCACCTTCTTTCCATTTTGTAATTTTTTCCTCCACAGTGGCTCCCATCATAGTGAAATCACAATGCCTTGTAGCTCCAACTCCTTCTTGTTGATCGGAGGTTACATGAGATTTTAATACGGTTGGGCTTCCGTGACAGATGTCTCCAATTTTTGCAATGGCACTCCAAACATCCTCTTTGGGTTTATTAATTTCTATTTCTCTTGAAATTGTGGTCATGTTATGTGGTTTTTAGTGATTTGATTAGTAGGGTTATTGATGCTATTGCTTTTTTACAGTCTTTAGTACTTTTTGCTCTAGTTATAATACCAAAAAAGGAGGAGTGTAACAGTTCCGTTGTTTCACT
The DNA here is from genome assembly GCA_047632015.1 of Glaciecola sp. Taxonomy (GTDB): domain Bacteria; phylum Bacteroidota; class Bacteroidia; order Flavobacteriales_C; genus JBLIAZ01. The sequence continues at coordinate 5,072 of JBLIBC010000016.1, read as the reverse complement.
AGAGTTTAGAGTACTTGCTATGTCACCTTCACTTTGAGCTTGTTTAACTGCAGGTTCAATCACTTTCAGCAAGCTTTCAAAAGCCTCATTAGTCGCATTGCATATTGTCTCGTTTAATGTGCCAATTTCCGACATCATGTTGTTAGTTAAACAACCCATGAAATCATCCTTAGGTTGATTGTTAATCATGGTAACATACATGTTTGTTATCCCTTCAATTGCACTGCCCTTATTTGATTCAAGCAATGAGATTAAATAGTTCGTATTCATGCTTGCGTATGATTTCATACAAGAAAGCAAATAATTTTCCTTGCTTTCAAAAGCGTTATAAAATGCGCCTTTAGCCATGCCTGTAGTTTTGCATATCTCTGCTACACCTAAGTTACTGTAACCTTTTTTTCTAAAAAGTCCAACACCAGTACTCACTACTTTCGCCTTATCATGTTTAATATTCACAAGTCAAAAGTAATTAAATAGACCGAACGGTACAAGTGATAAATGGTAAATTGGATTACTTGGTATTAAAGCGTTAGGGTACTATAAAACGTTTGGATAGGACACAGGTTTAATTTAGCACTTAAAAAAAGTCTAATATTTATTGCCTGCAAAACTTTGAGTTAAAATTAACTGTTTAATTATTCTGGCAAAGGACCTTGCTTTTTACTATGTTGGATCCATTTTGCAATTGGATTACGTACACACCACTTTTTAAATGTGAATTCAATGTGACTGTTGTTTCATTTTGACCTGATTGCAATGTAATCTCACCATTATATACTACTTGTCCACTAAGGTTTACAATTCGCAAATCGTAAGGAGCAGTATTTTTATTGTGGTAGTTTAAATTCAAAACTTCATTTTTAATATTTCCTGAAACTCGAAGTTCTTTTGATTCTAATTTTGATGTACTTACAGATCCTTTCTCATTAACTACTCCCGAGGTGGTAAACGCATTATCTCCACTGTTACTGCCATTGCCGTTCGCTGCTAGAACTGCTGCGTAAAAATTGACTTCACCAGAGCCCGTAGACGGAGCTGTCCATTCAAAAGTCCAAGATGGTGCGCTAGCAACTTGAGGACTACTGTGAGCAATGTAAACCCCCGGGATATAACCAATTGTTCCTGCCGCAGGGGTGAAGCTACCCAGTTGATTTCCTGAAGAGTCTTGTGCTGTAAATTGAAAGCCATAAGTACTAAAACCAACTTGTTCCATGCCTTGCCCTACAGTGATGGTGTAAGTTTCTTTTGCAACATATCCTTCAGCTGGGATGTTGGTAACTATACCAGTGTCTAAAGCTGCTACGTTGCCTGAATGACAACCCGATGTCGCGCATGTCCCACCTCCATCTGCAGGGGAGCCCGTTCTTCCTCCTGGCGGTTTTATTTTGGATGCAAATGCAATGTCTTGTATGAAAAAGATTAATGCTATTGCTGTAATAATTGCTGATATACTTTTAATCGGATTTTTCATGTTTTTGCTTTACTAGGTATAATCCACTTACGTAAACTGTCACAAAAGGTTTCGACAAAACTACACTATGTATTTAGTGTAGTTGTTTTCAAGCTACTAGTAAGGACCTTTTCTGAGTGCGTGCTCAATTTTTACGTACCGATTTCATATGATTTTTTAACAGGAGTTACAACACATCAGTTTCACTCAATACAGTTTTGGAATAAGGGTTGACGTAAATTAAAAGGATTACTAGTGCTATTCTAGAGAAAAGCTAATAAAAAGTACTTATAAGAATTAGTGATGATTTATTTATTATTTTTGCACCGTATTAAATGGGTTAAACCAAGTAAGCACTATTCTAATTACAAGGTAAACGTCTGTTTATTAATAAGGTAGTGCGAAGAAAATAAAGAAGTATAATTTAGTTACGGGGTTGCTTTTACCCTAAGCTTGTTCAGTTATTTGGACAGTGAAATGTTGCATTCAATTTACCATAACGGAACAACAAAACCTTAAGTAGGGTTTTAACGAAAACATAAGTGGTTAACTATGGTAACAAATAAAAAATATTCAAAATTTCGCATCGTTTTATTGGTGTCAGTAATTTTATTTTCTAGCCAATTATTAATGGCTTCAAGCTATTCGTTTAGGGTTCAATGTGCTAAACAAGGTGATAGTGATTTAGTTGTAATTCTTAAAAAAATTCCAAATAAGGAGACGTTTTTTACTCAAACAGCGCTAGCCTTGTACTTTTCAGGAGATTATACGGAAGATTTTTTTGATGCCATGGACGTTCTTGATGATTGTCACAGCAAGGGAATACCAAATGCTTTTATTCGGGTATTTAAAAATGATGCCTACGTGTCTGATGAATCAAGTAGAGTGCTGCTGGAGTTAATCATGTCAGGGAAATTGATGCCTAGCATTATGCTTCAGTATCAAAAAAAACAGGAGAAAAGAAGAATAGAAGAAGAGCTACTAGCAGAGAAAAGAAGAGCAGAAAAAGCAAAAATATTAGCCGAACAAAAAAGATTAGAAGAAGAACGACTTTATCCTGAACGAGCTAGGAAAAGGAAAGAAAAGGAAGCATCCGAAAAATTAGCTGAAGTAAAAAGAATCAAAGATGAAAAATTAGCAGTGATAGCAGCAAAAAAGAAAGAGCAAGAACAAGAAACCGCAGAAATTGCCGAGGAAAAAAGAATAGAGGATGAACGGCTGGCAGCAGATGCGGCTAAGAAAAAAGCGGAAGACGCGGAGGCTGCAAGATTAGCTGAAATAGAAAGAGTAGAAGCTTTGCGGATAGCCGAGGTCGCAGCAAAGAAGAAAGCCGAGGCTGCAAGGTTAGTGGAAGAGGCCAGGGTGCTAGCTGAGAAAAAAAGGATAGAGGACGAGCGATTAGTAGCTGAGGCAGCTAAGAAAAAAGCGGAAGAAGAGGAGGTTGCTAGGTTAGCCGAAGTAGCAAGAGTGTTAGCTGAGGAAAAAAGAATAGAAGCTTTGCGAATAGCTGAGGTTGCAGCAAAAAAGAAAGCAGCTGACGAAGAAGTAGCAAGAATAGTGGAAGAGGCGAGAATAATAGCTGAAGCAAAAAGAGTAGAAGACGAACGAATAGCAGCAGAGGCAGCGAAGAAAAAAGCTAAAGAAGATGAGTTAGCAAGAGTTGCTAAGAAAGCTGAAGATGAAAGGAAAGCGACCGAAGCAAAAAAAATAGCACAAGAGAAAGTTATTGCTGAAAAAGCGAAGCTAAAAAAGGAAAAAGAAGTTCAAGAGCAAAATAAAATCGCTGCTGAAATAAAGAAAAAGGAGGCGGAAATTGCTGCAGTACTTGCTAAAAGAGAAAATAAGATTGCAGAGAAAAAAGCTGAAGAAGAAAAGATAGTATCAAAGCAAGTAGCTAAAATACTGGAAGAGCAAAAGACAGCTGAGAAAGCAGTTGAGAAATTACAAAGAAAACTTGCAGAAAGAAAACGCGTAAGTGAGCAAAATGCTAAAGCTAAATCAAATACAAAAGAACAACTTCAAAGCCTCGAAAAGGATAAAAAAGGAAGTGCGGGAATAACAAACAAAGAGTTTAAGAAAGAGCAAAAGCATGGAAAGCGAGAATTTAAGAAAAGAACAAAAGAACAAAATCTGAAATTAGAGGAGGAAGGAAAACAAAGAGAGCTATCTGAAGCCCTTGCGTTGGAGTTAGAAAAAGTAAGAATTACAAAATTAAAGCAAGCGATACTATCTGGAGGTGTAGATACTTCAGCGATTGAAGACGAACAAGAAAACCCAGTAAAAGAGGAGGGGAATGAACAAAAAAGTAATTTAACGGCTAAGAAAGAACTAGATGAAAGCCTGGTAGAAGATCAATATATGTTGGCAATTGTTAGAAAGGAAAAGAAGGCTGCTCAAGATTTGATAGACAATCCTGAGAAGGTTGCTAATGAAAAAATTAAATTTAAAGTCTCACAATCTCCAAGCTTTAAAATAGTGGTTGGAAAATTTTTAACAAAGGAAGATCCTATTCCAGATTATTCGGGTTTCGAGCTAGTAGTATATCATATGGAAATAGGTTATGATACGTATTATTTTATGGGAGATTGGCCTTCTCTTACCGATGCACTGATTGTGCTTTTGGACTTAAAACAAGATCCAGCCAACGAAACTTTTGAAGTTAAAGGTATGTATCACGGGAATCCTATTTCTCTTGAAATGGCATCAGACCTGGGAATTCAATATCGTCGCCAGTTAGCAGAATAGAAATAGCTTGATTGTCCTACTGAGATATCATCAGAATTAGAACTTATATCCTAAATTTAGGCCTCCGTATTTCCATATCATGTCAGTTGATCTACTAGCTGGGATGTCCAAATCTCCTGAGCCGTTTTGAGAATTCCATCTTCCACCAACAGTAATTAGATACAAGGGAATATATAAGGCTTGTACACTCCATCTTTTTCCTATGTTGAAATCAATTCCTATCATAGCTCCGATATGATTAAAATGCCTATATTCTTTATCTCCATAAACTAGATAAGTTTTATTGTACCCCGCGCCGAATAGAGGTTTGATTTTGTATTTTGTAAAAGTCGCATAGCACGATAAACTATAAGAGTATTTCAAGGCATAAGTCGCGAAAAGAGGTAGGGGATGAAGTCCGGCGCTAGCATGAAGGTCAAATTTATCACTATATAATATTCGATCATATGAAATACCTATCCCGTATGCTTTGCCCATAAGGTCTACTCTAAATGAGTTCTTTCTGTATCGGTTCTTTGATTTATTTTCCTTTTCAGTTTTTATAGAATCCTTTTTAGCTTTATTTCGTTGCTGATTCTTAATATGGTTGTCAACTGAATCTATATTCATATTGATTAGGTCTGCATTCTCCCAATAACCTTCTTGACCATAACTATCTGTAAACGTCAGAAAAACAACAATGATGAGAAGGTGCTTGAATTGAAGTTTTCTTTTTGCCATGTATTCGAAGTTATGTGATTTTATTAATACTGACTTCAATTCATATCAAATTAATATTGATCGTTGACCAAAGTAATAAACGAAATTTAAAAGATTACTCTTGTTTTATAGGGGTCAAAACTAGGGTTAAACGCAAAAAAGCCCTGTTTTCTTTTGA
>JBLIBC010000015.1:0-21625 GCA_047632015.1 Glaciecola sp. | reverse complement strand
TACTTGTACTTGTAGTGCTTCTATTTGACGACGATGCGAAATTATCAATTGGATTTACTCTTTTCCCTCCTTTACTATCTGCTTCATCTTCAGTGATGCCTAATTTCTTTAATGCTTTAACTTCCTTATCTTGATTCAGGTTATAATCTTCCTTGTCGTCATCACTTGCATTACTTCTCTTATCATCTGCATCTTCCATACTAATTCTTCTCCCGTCAAAAAAGGCCACTACAAATGCGTCTGAATAACCTAGGTTTCTAATTCGGCCTTTGGCCATGTCAGCAGCATGAAAACTCTTGAACAATCCTGCAGTATACCTGATAATTCCTGTATTTGTTTTCTCTCCACTCAAAGGAGATATCCCATTAAAAATAGCTGGATTAATTTTATTTTCGAAGGCTCCCACTTGAACCTTGTACAGTAATCCAGTTGGTAAACTAACATCCACTGGAATTACCGTTCTTGATGTATACCGTGCGGTGGCAATAACCTTAAACCCTTCTTTTACTGTCATAGTACTTGGAGAATAAGTACCCTTGTTGTCATCAAAATCGTATATTGGATAAGTAATCCCGCCTTTGTTAATTGCCAATGCTTCATCACGTTCGCTGTCAGATAATACATCCAAAATTAACTGAGCTTCATCACGCTTCGATTTTGCTTCGGTTAAATTGTTTGCCATGTAATACTCTTCGTTTTTATAAGCAACTTCTCTTGCCTCAGCTTGTTCTCTGAATGCATTAGCTTCTTGTAATTTTTGTGCTTTTCCCTCATCATTAGATAAGTATTGAACTTCCTTTAATGCGTTTTCTGACTTATCCTTGTTCGTTTGTGCTAAAAACTTCAATTCTTCAATTTTAGCTACCCGTTGCTCTTCCTCAGCTTCTATCTTTTGAGCATCACGAATCAATATCTCATATGCCAGCAAATAATCAGATTTTGAACCAACTAACTGAGCACTGATATTATTTGAGCTATTTCCGTTTTCATCTGAATCACGAACTGCACCTTCAACCGATATCGCTGAATTGTTATTTGCATTAATGTCAATAAACTTATCTTCTACATCATTAATATTGGTTTCATTTCCTTGCTCAGTCTCCTCGTTAACATTACCAGAATTAGAAGCAACTACATCATCACTTTTTAATCTTCCATCAGCAATTGATACAGCATCAATTTTGAAGTCATTATCAGCGTACAGTGGATTTTCAGGTTTTCTTGCACTGTCCCTGTACTTTTTTAAAGCTTCTTTTTGCTTTAACCTTGAGTAGGCAATCATTTCTTTTGCCTCGTTGGTTTTGTTTATTTTTTCAATAGGATCACTTTCCGCGCTAGCTTCATTAAGTTTTGACTGAGCTTTTAGATACAAACTTGCCGATTTTTCCTCCAACCTAAAAGCATCAGCTGAAAGTGAATTTTTATTCATGTTCTTTTTCGCTTCTGACACAAACTCTGTGTTTTCTTCGTACGCAGTAAACCCTTCTTGAGCATCATAGTTAAACTCAATTAATTTTTGCTCATCTCCAGCTAATTCATATAAACTAGCTTCTTCAAATAATTTTTGCTGTTCATATGGATCCGATGCCTGAAGAGCTTTATTCACAAGAGATTCTGCTTTGTTATTGTACTCCTCTCTTTTAAGTTGTTCCTTCTTTGTCGTTTCGGACACTGTTAAATCGCCTGCATCCGCGCTGCTATTAATATCTTTAGACGTATTCTTGTTTGTACTCAAATTATCACCGGCAGTTTCAGCAAACTCAGTACTTGCTACTTTATCACTAGCTACACTATTCCCTTCAACATCAGAAACATTTGTTTCAGTTGTACCTGAATTGTCAGTTGAGACATCAGAAACTTCAGCACCAGAAACTGCTTCATCAACATTGTCTGAATTGTCAGTTGAGACATCAGAAACTTCAGCACCAGAAATTGCTTCATCAACATTGTCTGAATTGTCAGTTGAGACATCAGAAACTTCAGCACCAGAAATTGCTTCATCAACATTGTCTGAATTTTCTCCTTCGGTAGTGGTTGCGACAGCAACATTCTCAGTGTTGGATTTTTCACTAGACGCGCGCAAGCCCTTCTCCTTTTTAATTAAATCTTCAAGCTCCAATTGTTTTTCAATTGCTGCGGTTTCCACAATTAGTTGCTCTGTTCCTAGTTCGTCTTTTTTCTTTGCTATAGTACTACTTTTCTTAATGCTTTCAATTGAAGCAGCTTTCTCCCATAAATTATCCACTTCCAATTTTTTCTGTCTGATAGCGGTACTATTATCTAATTCGGGATCAACAAACACCTCAAAATCAAGATCTTCCTTCTTTTTATTGTACCTCTCCTTGTTAGCGTATTGTCGTTTCAAAGTCGCATCCGATTTTAACCCTTGTACTTGATTTTCTAACAACATGATTTCATCCTCTAAAGATTTTCTTTCATCTTCACTAATTACTTGCCTATATTCAGTTTTCTTCTCCTCAACCAATTTCTGAACCACCAATGCCTTTCTTATTTTCTCAGTTGCTGACGCTTCATTTTGAGTTATGCTTTTACTTGCCGTTTGATTATCTACTGGAGATGGAAAATCAAATACCTTCTCACCTAAACTTTCAATTTGATCGTTTCCAACAGACTGCATATCAGTCGAAATTAGTTCTGTCGAGAATTCATGATCCACACTAGTATCGCTAAACGCTAACTCGTCATGATCGCTTGTATTATTGTTATTTGCAGTGTTGTTTCCTGTATTTTTACCTTCAACATTTACAGCACTTGATACATCAGCAGCTACGTCATTATTATCTTTATCGATCAAGTTTTCGTTGTTATTGACAGATGTATTATTACCTGAATTCAACTGATCTGATGCAGCAATTACATCCAAATTTGCCATTACCCCTACTTCAGCAACATTATTGCTTACATCAGCAATGACAGCTTTTTTCTCTGCATCAGTTAATGGTACCTCTTCGCTTGATTCAGCACCTTTTTCTATTTCATCATAAATGGCAAGTTCAAATTTTTCTTTCGTCACTTGATTCCTGATCGTAGTTAATTTGGTTTCATTCTCCACCAATTCAGCTTCTTTCTTTTTTTTATCAAGAGCCAATTCTTCAAGTTGCAGTCCTAGCTCTTCTTTTACTGACTTTTTTCTCGTGTCTTCAATTTGGCCTGTTATTAAAGCCTTTTCTTTATCCATTAAGTTCAGCTCCGATTTAATTTCATTAACCTTCGAGGACACACTTCGCTTTTCGTTTTTATTTTGACTTAAACTTCGTTTAGTTTCATCAACAGAGCTACCAGTATCGCTATTGCTAGCTTCGCCTTTCAATTGCTCCATACCCTTTTGGTAACTTTCTAATTTTTCAATGGATTCACTTGTGCTACCCGAATTTGAAACGGCACTTAGAGCCTCTACATACGTAGCAGTTAAACTTTCCTCCTTTTGCTTTGCTTCACTTCCTTCTTCAAGTTCTTTTGCAAATTTCAAGGCCATAGCCGCCCCATTTAATTCCTTATTCAATTCCTGCTTTTTTACAGCAACAGCATCGCTCTCATTAGATTCTGCAGAACCTACTGCTCCAACACCCAGCTCAATCAATTCATCCTTTAACCGCGCGGCATTGTTGTTTTTCTCTTCAGCAACCCTGTACGATGCTGATATTTGTTTACTAACCTTTAAATTTTCATTTCGCAGGTCTTCTAATTCCAATTCAGCTTTGGATAATAAATCGACTGGCTCATCTCCTAATTCACTACTCTCAGCGTTTTCAACTACATCCATAGTCGCTCTAGGGTCCGTCTCGCTTGAATTATTATCATTTGAATTACCAGCAAGGTCACGCTGTTCCTTTTTAACTGGAACTTCTGGACTAAACGATACATCTTTCACTTGATTTTTTCCCAGTGAGGCCATCTTCCTAATCAATTCAGATCTCTCGTTGTCTGATGCCTGGTATGCTAAGTTCTCTTTTATCTTAGCTGCGTTGCCGGAATTTAATACAATTTCTTGGTAAATTATTTCTTTGTCTTTTTTTGCCGGCATCACAAGTTCAACAACAGCATTTAATGTATCCAAGAAACTGAACTTGACCTTATAGGTCTCATTCTCTGCAAGAGGAAAAACAAATTGACCCGTTTTTTTGTCTGATTTATATTTACCTACAAACTCACCTGTTTTTGAATTAACAATTGTAATAACGGTTTTTTTTGTTTTTTCACCTTCAATTATTACATCTCCTTTTACTAAAATGAAATTGTCATTATTTTTAGGGGGAATAATTTTGTACACTGTAATGTCACCCATTCCGTTTTGTCTGTCGGATGAGAAAAAAGCAGCATTTTCATTTTGATCAACAACATATAAAATATCATCGAATGGCGAATTTATCGAAAACCCAACATTAACCGGAGTTCCCCACTCACCGCCATACTTTTCACTTTTATATATATCGTAACCACCTATTCCTCCGTGACCTTTCGACGAAAAATACAATATTTTACCGTTTGGATGCAAATAAGGATATTCTTCATCAAAATCAGTATTAATTACTGCCCCAAGACTTTCATAAGAACTCCAGGTACCATCCTCGTCCTTGCTGACCGAGTATAAATCTTTATTGAAATCACCAGTGGTACTATTTTTAATATAGCCAGAAAATATCAGTGTTTCTTGATCAGGACCATGGACTACAAGGCTAAGTTCTTTATGTTCCACTTCATCATCCTCTTTTGTTTTGAACTCATCTGGTTTAACTAAAATTTTCCTATTTAATTTCCCAAGCTTATATCCTCGAAAAAATTGAGACTTTTTTAAGCTTTTGCTTTTAATGACTTTAACCTGCTTGAAATCTTTAATTATTACTTGAGCTCTTTGACATTCTGAAATTAGCAAGTCCAGTTTATACTCCTTTGCTTTTTTTGGTTTTACTGACGCCTTAAACTGCTTATAATAAGTTATAGCTTGTGAGAACTGGTAACTAATATGATACGCTCTACCTAAGTAATAATGAGCTTCTGTAACATCTGATAGATTTTTTACAGCGAATTTTAAATAACTTAAAGCTTCAGATTTCTTTTTTGAAGTATAGAGAAGACATGCACCATACCTGTAATTATACTCTGCACTTTGAGCGTTTGCACCTATCAGCTGTCCATATATAGTAACGGCATCCGTAAACTCCCCATTTTCAAAATGCTTTTCACCTGTTTTAATTAGCTCTTCTTCCTCCTTCGTTTGACTGTATGAATACGTACTGAATAAAATCAGCGTAAGAATTAAAAAAAGGAACCTAAAATTTACTTTAAACATAGTGCAACAACTAAATCAAACGTGAATATAGCAAAGATACTGTACTTATGTCTTTTATGTACAAGTAAGATGCTGACTATTATTAGTTTAATTCTAGTAATTCCACGTCAAAAATCAACACGGAAAAACCGGGTATACTGTGCTTACCTCTTTCACCATATGCAAGTTGGTACGGAATGTAAAACCTGTACTTTGAGTCCAATGACATCAACTGCAAACCCTCTGTCCACCCCGGTATTACTTGGTTCAAACTAAAAGAAACAGCCTCACCTCTGTTATAAGAACTATCAAAAACTTTTCCATCCAGTAACTCACCATGATAATGCACAGTCACTTCGCCATCTGGACCTGGTTTTTCTTCAATATTTGCAATCTCACTTATCACTTCATACTGCAGACCACTTGCAGTTTGAGTTACCTCTTCTCTGAGTTTGTTTTTTTCCAAAAACCGCATTCCTAAATCTCTTAAAAAGAGACCTTTATAATTGTAGTAACTCAATAGCAACTCATTCACGCCTTCTATTTCTTGACCACCCCAAGCATCAATAATACCTTTTTCAAATTGCTCAACATCTAGGGACTTAAACGCCACGTCATCGACAAATAAGTTATAACACAAGGCAGCAACAGAGGATTCTAGTACCTTTCTGTCAGCACCCGTGACATCTTTTAAATCACCTGGGGTTTTTTGGGAAATTTTTTGAATTTTATTTTTCGCTTCTTCGTTGCTGGGAACAAGCTCTCCACTACCGTATTCAGCAATGAGATCAACAAAATTATTTAAATCAATGAAGTTAAGATTTTCTCTTTTCAACTGCTCAGATGTGGCTATACCATGAGCATAAGAAAGTCGTACTAAATCATATTGATCAGAAATTTCTTTAATTAGCAAATCAGTTTCCACTTTGACTTGCATTTTATAAGCACCTCGCTCAGCACTAGTAATCAACTCTTCACTGTGATCAACACTTCCATCCCCACACCCACACCCACTTAGCATAAGAGCTAAAGCAGACACTGCACTAAAAATTCTAACCATAACCTTTGACTAACTGACTGCCTTTATGAAATTAATTTTTCTCGTCTGACGTGTTTTTCTTTTTTCTAGCTTTTACTATTTTCAATTTCACCTCATCACTCCCTTCTGAGTAATCTATGCTAATTGTATCTCCTTCGTTAATTTTAGAATTGATAATCTCCTCAGCAAGAGGGTCTTCGATTAACTTTTGAATTGCCCTTTTTAGAGGTCTAGCACCATATTCAGCATCATAACCTTTTTCCGCAATAAAACTTTTTGCAGTTTCGGTAAGTTTAATTTTATAGCCCAACTCATTTACCCTCACAAATAATTTAGCTAATTCTAAATCGATAATTTGGAATATATCTTCTTTGGATAAGCTGTCAAACAATACTACATCGTCAATCCTATTCAAAAACTCAGGAGCAAACGATTTCTTTAGAGCTCCCGTAATCACACCTTTTGCATAATCATCAGCCGCATCAAGTTTAGCCGCAGTTTGAAAACCAACACCCGATCCAAATTCCTTCAGTTTTCGCGTTCCAATATTAGATGTCATGATAATAACTGTATTTCTAAAATTAATGACCCTCCCTAAACTGTCTGTCAAATGACCATCATCTAATGCTTGAAGCAATAAATTAAAAACATCTGGGTGTGCTTTTTCAATTTCGTCTAGCAACACTATGGAATAAGGCTTCCTTCTTACTTTTTCTGTTAACTGTCCACCTTCTTCGTATCCAACGTATCCTGGAGGAGCTCCAATTAACCTAGAAACAGCAAACTTTTCCATGTATTCACTCATGTCAATCCTAATAAGCGCTTCTTCATTATCAAACATGAACTTTGCTAATTCCTTCGCTAATTGAGTTTTTCCAACTCCAGTTGGACCTAAAAAGATAAATGATCCAATTGGTTTGTTTGGATCCTTCAATCCTGCTCTGTTCCTTTGAATTGCTTTAACCACCTTCTTTATCGCTTCCTCTTGACCAATTACTCTACCTGCAAGATCATCTCCCATTTTTGCTAATCGACCGCCTTCTTGTTGAGCGATTCTTTTAGTAGGTATCCCAGTAATCATAGCCACTACATCAGCAACGTCTTCTTCAGTTACAGTTTCTCTGTGATCTTTCATCTCCTCCTCCCAAGCGTTTTTCGCTTCCTCTAAACGCTCTGTTAGCTGACGCTCTTCGTCTCGAAGCTTCGCAGCTTCTTCATACTTCTGACTTTTAACCACTTGGTTTTTACGTTCCTTTACTTCATCAATTCCTTTTTCGATGTCTAAAATCTCTTGAGGAACATTGATATTAGAAATATGAACCCTTGAACCAGCTTCATCCAATGCGTCAATCGCCTTATCGGGTAAATGCCTGTCTGTTATATAGCGTGCAGTTAATTTAACACAAGCTTCAATTGCTTCAGGAGTATAATTAACACTGTGATGCTCTTCATACCGTCCTTTTGCGTTCTGCAATATCTGGATAGTCTCTTCAATAGATGTTGGCTCAACTAATACTTTTTGAAACCTTCTTTCTAAAGCACCATCTTTTTCAATATGCTGTCTGTGCTCGTCCAAAGTCGTAGCCCCAATACATTGTATTTCACCTCTCGCTAAAGCTGGCTTAAACATGTTCGCTGCATCCAATGAACCTGACGCTCCTCCCGCACCAATAATGGTATGAATTTCATCAATGAATAAAATAACATCAGGAGATTTTTCTAATTCATTCATCACCGCCTTCATTCTCTCTTCAAATTGCCCTCTGTACTTTGTGCCAGCTACTAATGACGCTAAATCAAGACTTACAATTCTTTTTCCAAATAAAATTCTAGACACTTTTCTTTCTACAATTTTAATAGCCAAGCCTTCCGCAATAGCACTCTTGCCCACACCTGGCTCACCAATCAAAATTGGGTTATTCTTTTTTCGTCGACTAAGCACTTGACAAACCCTTTCAATCTCTTTTTCTCTTCCCACTATAGGGTCCAACTTACCTTCAATTGCCATCTTAGTTAAATCTCTTCCGAAATTATCTAGTACAGGTGTTTTAGATTTACTAGCTCCAGGTTTTTTACTCATTCCTGCAGCACTTCCTGAGAAAGACTCTTGCCCATCACCTTCATCTTCAGGTGGAGTTCCAGGGAATTCTGCTTGTGGTGTATTTTCAATTTCATCTTCAACCATGTCCATTTCTTCTTTTATAGTGTCGTATTCGATATCGTAATTCTCTAGTATTTTTGAAACTACATTGTCGTCGTCCTTCAATATGGACAATAATAAATGTTCTGTTCCTATTAAATTGCTTTTAAACAGCTTTGCTTCTAAATAAGTTATTTTTAATGCTCGTTCAGCTTGTTTCACTAACGGAATGTTTCCTGACTGCGTAAAACCTTTAGATAATTTCTGAATTTCAGTTTCAATGTTTTTACGAAGCTCCAAAAGGTTCACTTCCAAATTTTTCAACATCTTTACAGCGTTCCCCTCTCCCTCTCTTAAAATCCCTAAAAAAAGATGTTCAACTCCAATGTAATCATGACCAAGTCTTAACGCTTCTTCACGACTATACGTAATTACATCCTTTACTCTTGGTGAAAATTTAGCTTCCATAATTTGCGATTTATCAGTAAATCAAGCACATAGCCTTATAAGTGTTAAAGCTAAAATTTTGCCTACTCAAATATATCGTCATTTCTTTGTTTTTAGCAAAATTTTAACCTCTTTTATATTAACAAAATTTTGTTAGAAAATCAAGTTCGAGCACCTCAAATCGTCCACTAGTTTTTATTACTTTTAATAGTTAGTAGCAAAAAATATATTCGATTAAAAAAATACATATCTCATAATGGCTGAAGGCGAAAAAATTATACAAGTTGACATTGAAAACCAAATGAAGTCAGCATATATCGATTACTCGATGTCTGTGATTGTTTCCAGAGCACTTCCAGATGTACGTGATGGATTAAAGCCTGTTCACCGACGTGTCCTTTACGGAATGATGGAATTAGGTGTCTACTCAAATAAAGCACACAAAAAATCAGCAAGAATCGTTGGTGAAGTGCTAGGTAAGTATCATCCACATGGAGATACATCAGTTTACGACTCGATGGTTAGAATGGCACAACCCTGGTCCTTAAGATACCCTCTTGTTGATGGTCAAGGTAACTACGGCTCTGTCGATGGTGATAACGCGGCAGCAATGAGATATACCGAAGCAAAACTTCAAAAGATTGCTGAAGAAATGCTTAGAGATATTGACAAAGAGACTGTTGATTACTCGTTAAACTTTGACGATACACTAAAAGAACCTACTGTCCTTCCGACGGTTTTACCAAACTTACTATTAAATGGGGCTTCCGGAATTGCAGTAGGAATGGCGACCAACATGCCTCCGCACAACTTAAGTGAAGTAATTGATGCAACAGTAGCATATATCGACAACAACGACATTGATATCCCTGAGCTAATGCAACATGTAAAAGCTCCTGACTTCCCAACCGGAGGAACAATCTATGGTCACGAAGGTGTTAAAGACGCTTTTGAGACTGGACGTGGACGAGTTATTTTAAGAGCGAAAGCAGAGATTGAAGTAATGTCAAGCGGTAAGGAAAGGATCATTGTTACCGAGATCCCATACCAAGTGAACAAGGCGGACATGATCAAGAAGACCGCTGAGCTTGTTAACGATAAAAAAATTGAAGGGATATCTGATTTAAGAGATGAATCAGACAGGAACGGAATGAGAATTGTTTACGAAATAAAAAGCAATGCAATAACAAATGTCGTACTAAACAAGCTCTACAAGTACACAGCTCTTCAGTCTTCATTCTCGGTTAACAACATCTGTTTAGTTAAAGGAAGACCGCAGTTGCTAAACTTAAAGCAGTTGATCAGTTATTTTGTTGAACACAGACACGAAGTAATTGTACGAAGAACACAGTTCGACTTAAAGAAAGCTCAAGAAAGAGCACATATTCTTGAAGGATTAATCATAGCATCTGACAACATTGATGAAGTAATCAAAATAATTAGAGCGTCAAAAAGCCCGGACGAAGCTAGAGAGAATTTAATGACACGATTTGATTTGTCAGAAATCCAATCGCGTGCAATTGTTGAAATGAGACTTCGTCATTTGACAGGTCTTGAACAAAGCAAGCTAAGAGCTGAATACAAAGAAATTATGGCCCTAATTGAGGAGTTAGAATTTATTTTGGCAAACGAAAGCAAACGTTTCGAAATCATCAAAGACGAATTAGTAGCAATTAAAGCAAAATACGGCGACGAAAGAAGATCAGTAATCAATTTAGCTGGTGGAGACTTTAGAATTGAAGACATCATTCCTGATAACGAAGTAGTAGTTACTATTTCTCATTTGGGATACATAAAAAGAACTGAGCTTAGTGAATATCGAACTCAAACCAGAGGAGGCGTTGGATCACGAGGAAGTGCAACAAGAAATGAAGATTTCTTAGAACATTTATTTGTAGCTACGAATCACAACTGGCTGTTGATCTTTACTGAAAAAGGTAAGTGTTTCTGGATGAGGGTATTTGAAATTCCGGAAGGAAATAAAACTGCTAAGGGAAGAGCTATACAAAACTTGATAAACATTGAGCGTGATGATAGAGTGATGGCTTACATTAACGTGAAAGACATTAAGGATGAAGAGTACACTAAGAATAATTTCATTATGATGTGTACTAAAAATGGAGTCATCAAAAAAACAACGCTTGAAGCATATTCTAGGCCAAGAACAAATGGAATTAATGCAATTAACATCCGTGAAAACGATCAATTACTTGAGGCTAAATTAACCAATGGAAGCAATGAGATATTGATGGCAATTAAATCTGGAAGATGTATCAGATTTAACGAAAGCAAGGTTCGTCCAATGGGAAGGAACGCTACTGGAGTAAAAGGAATTACTTTACCTAATGACAAGGATGAGGTAATCGGAATGATTTGCATTGAAGACCCAGCGAAAGAAACCGTATTAGTAGTATCAAAGAATGGATACGGTAAACGAACTTACTTAAATGATCCAGATGACGGTGAAGCTGTATACAGAATCACAAACAGAGGAGGAAAAGGTGTTAAAACATTAAACATCACAGAGAAAACTGGTGATTTAATCGCGTTAAAGTCGGTAACAGACGAAAACGATTTGATGATCATTAACATATCTGGAATTGCGATTCGTCTTGAAGTTACAAAAATGAGAGTGATGGGAAGAGCCACGCAAGGTGTTAAACTTATCAACTTGAAAGGAAAAGACAGTATTGCTGCTGTTGCTAAAGTTCCTGCTAACGATGAAGAAGATGAAGATGGAGCTTCGGATATCGATTCCCCAACTTCTGAAGATAATCATGATGAAAAAAACAATCCTGAAGAATAAACTAAACGACAAACATATTTCGATGAACTTTTTAAAAAGCAAGCCTAACGGCTTGCTTTTTTTGACTAAACACCTTTCTAAGGTATTCTACCTAAAGATATGAACAGGGTGTTTAAAAGTTAAGATGAAAATTACCTTTACCAATACAGATATCAAGCGTATATTAATGAGGTAACTCATGACAAACTAGAAAAGCTATGGAAAAATTCAATTTCAAATATTACGAAAAGAAGCCTTGCAAATTCATTTTACGCAGTGGCAAAGAAGTATTTGGAATTGTTTGGGAAGAAGACCAAGCTGATAGTAAAAAATATTTTTTTAGCAGCGCGGTTCAGTACATGAAAGCAAAAATAAAAAGCAGCGATGAACTTAAACAACTTGCCTACCCTATTACTTTAGATGAGTTGATTCATGCTGAATTACTTGGCTAATTTCTCTTTTTACAAGTTCAACCTACATCCTTTCGTATTAGCATTGATGGTAATGTAAATCACACCCCTTAAAGTGAAACCTTAATCCCTTTGCCGCGTAAGCCTTATTTAGTAACTTTAGAAGAGTACGAAATTGATGGTAAAAACTTGTTTAAAATCAGTTTAACTTTTTTGAAAACCAGTAGACACCAAAACAATACATAACGAGACAATCATATATGAAAAAAGTAAGGATTCATTTAATCAACTTACACGGATTAGTTAAAGGTTCAGGATTAGAGATAGGAAGAGACTCTGACAACGGAGGACAAACAAAATATGTATATGAACTTGCTGAGCACTTATCTAAGTGTGAAGAGATAGAATACGTGCACTTATTTACGCGACGAATCAACGATCCAGAAGTTTCATCTGAATACAATGAAGAGATTGAAATCATCAATGATAAATTTGATATCAGAAGAATCAGTTTTGCTGGTGAAAAATACATCATGAAAGAACTCCTATGGGACCATTTAGATGAGTTCGTAGAAAATGCTCTAATTCATATAAAAAGACACGAAATCACACCTCATTGGCTACACTCCCATTATGCTGATGCAGGATATGCAGCCAAGGAACTGTCTATCAAGTTAAACATTCCTTTTGCGCACACAGGCCATTCGCTGGGTATGGCAAAAAAGCAAAAGATAGGAGACATGGGTCTCACTGAGGAAGAGGCTGAAAAAAAATTCAGGTTCAACAAAAGAATTGCAGCAGAAGAAAGCTGTTTAGCACTAAGTGAATTCATCGTTACTTCTACATATTTAGAAATTGGAGACTGGGAGCAATATGAAAATTACGATAAAGCAAAATTTCATGTTCAACCCCCTGGAATTGCTTTAGAAAAATACGCACCATACTATTTGAATAAAGTCAGTTCAAGTGAAGAACAAGACCATGACAGTGCTCAAACCATGTACTGGGTCGGTGAAAACATTGAGAAGTTTTTAACAAACCCAAACAAACCCGTCATCTTAGCTTTAAGTCGTCCTGACCGAAGAAAAAACCTACATAGTTTGATCGACGCATACGGCACTGATAAGGAGCTTCAAGCGCTAGCTAACCTTGTGATTTTCGCAGGTATTAGAAAGGACATCAACAACATGGGACTTGCTGAAAAGGAAGTCTTAACAGACATATTGTTACTAATGGACAAATATGATTTGTACGGGAAATTAGCTATTCCAAAAAAACACGATATTGACAACGAAGTTGGTGCGATATATCAATATTCAGCTGGGAAAAGAGGAACTTTCGTAAACTTAGCTTTGCATGAGAACTTTGGATTAACAACCATCGAGGCAGCGAGCACAGGCCTACCTGTTGTAATAACAAAAAACGGAGGACCTTCGGAAATTGTACCTAAATGCCATAACGGTTACTTGGTTGACCCAACTGACTCTGTTGAAATAAAACAATCCATCAGGAAAATATTAATTGATGAAGATATATGGAAAAGATTTTCCAATAACGGGATCATCAATGCTAAAAAATATTACTCTTGGAACTCACACACTCAAGTATATATAAGTTGGGTTCAAGCAAGTTTGAATACAACGGCAGAAAAAAAGCGAAGCGTGCTAAATATACCAAAAGCCAAATATGACAAACTGAAATCAGCAAAAAAATTGATAATCACTGATATCGATGGCACTTTAATAGAACCTAAATTTGAGAATCCCGGCTTAGATCAACTAAAAGAATTCTTAAAAAACAGGCCTAAGGATATTGCTTTTGGATTAGCATCAGGAAGGAATTTCGACTTAATTAAAGAAGTGATTGACGAATATGATTTAGATGTAGACGTAATCGTTTCATCAGTTGGAACTGAAATATACTACGAACCTAAAAAAGAACTGATCGATACAGATTGGCAAAACCACTTGAGTTTCAAGTGGGATCGTGAAAAAATGCTGAACACGTTAAAGCCTTTAAGGTGGCTAAGACTGCAAGAAAGCAATGCTCAAAACCCATTAAAACTGTCATATTATTATGATCCTGAGTTTTATGATGAGGAAGAAATAAAAGCACTAATTGGCAATGATTGGTATCATATAAATGTGGTTACCTCTCATTTAAAATTTGTGGATATTTTACCTAAAAGAGCATCAAAAGGAAATGCCATTTTATATCTGTGTCACAAATGGGGTATTTCACTGAACAACGTATACGCGTGTGGTGATTCAGGAAATGACATGGATATGTTCCGTGATCCAATAAACGGAATCATTGTAGGTAACATGTCCAAAGAACTTCATCATTTAAAACCACGAAAAAAACTGTTTATGGCTAACGATTATGCTTCAGCAGGAATATGCGAAGGCTTGAAATTTTATGGATTTGACATTTAATATTACTTTTGCAGAAATAGATTAAACATTATTACCACCATTTTTAACTATGTATTCAAGTAGAGGATTCCAAGACTGGGAAATCGGAGACGTCGAAGTACACGTTTACAATGATATTTACCATTTATTTCATTTAATTATTCCAAACCATGATTACATTGCTCATGCAATTTCAAAAGATGGCATTACATGGCACAGGGTAAAAAACGCATTTTTCGTAGGGCATCCGGGGGATTGGGATGATGACATGCTCTGGACCATGAACGTAAACAGTACCAGTAAAGGTTTTGAAATTTTTTACACTGGTCTTCAATTGAAAGACAGAGGTATTAATCAAAAAGTAGGAAAAGCTACATCCACGAACTTAATTGATTGGGAAAAAGTTCCTGCACCTGAATTTTTAATTGAAAGTGAAGCTCCTCATTATGAGGACTTGAAGAACAACCCTAGGGAATGGTTAAGTTTTCGAGACCCGTATAAGTTTATCCACAAAGACGAAAACTACTTGTTAATTTGTGCAAGAGCAGCTAAAGGTCCTACCTCGAGAAGAGGATGTGTTGGACTATATAAGGAAATAGATGGGAAATACATTCCACAAGCCCCTTTGTTAACACCATTGGTGTATGATGATGTGGAATGTCCTTGTGTTTGTGAAATTGAGGATAAATTTTATTTAATTGGTTCCATTCGAGAAGACATTAAAGTAAGGTATTGGAGAGCTGATAAATTTCAGGGCGAATATCAATCGTATCATCATGATGTATTACTTCCGCAAGGTAACTATGCCGCAAGAATCGTAAAAGATGGAGATCATACTTTAATTTATAACTTTTACTTCCAAAACAGACAAGTTAATTCCAAACGTCTTTTACCACCTCCGAAAGAACTGATGGTAGACAAAAAAGGTAGATTAAGATTAAAAAGTTTTTATCGCTGGGAGGAAAAAGTGACAAAAACTACTCAACAATTTGAGCTGCCAAGCCCTACTAGATTATTCAACAACCCTACGTCTAAATTTGAAAACCGAGACAACAAATGGTGGGTATCTTCTCGTGCTGGTTATGAATTATTCACTTTTGAAAAACCTTCAGAGAGCTTCATTTGGGAAGGTTTAATTAAAATGGAAGGTTTAGGAAAAGGGGGATTAGTGTTGGACGCTGACAACGAAGGAAATGGATACTTTATTTCATTTGACTTTGTGAGTGGTTATGTTTCGATCAGAAATTGGGGATTCAACCCCGACGATGTAAAAAACAACTTTGTATTCAATAATCTTCAATCGAATCAATTCAAACCACGAAAAAGTGACTACAGTTTACATTTTAAACTAATTAGATATGGTAGCTATATCGAATTCTCAATTGATGGAGAAATCAAACTTACTTTGATTGACTTTTCCAATAATGCAAAAAACTTAGGTCTTTATACGTGTTCCTCTCTTATGAGCTTGGAGCATGCTATCATAAAAGAATTACCAAGTCCTGTCGACGAATACGCTAGTGAAGAGGGATATGAAAATTGATTTCAACAACATTAATTTTTACTCCCCATTAGTAAAGGACTATATAAATGGGAATTTAAAAGAGAATAATGTTATTGGCTGGGATTACAACATAGAATCTGTTGTAAAAAAAACAGCTACTCGGCAATTCGAAAATCGGAAGCTTTTAGTTGCTAGTTTAACCCAACAAAACAGTAATACATCATTAAGTGAAGTAAGCTCAGCTAATATTGAAAAGCTCAATCAGGAGAATTGCTTTACAGTATGTACTGGACATCAACTTAATATTTTTGGTGGCCCTGCTTACTTTTACACTAAAATACTTGATGTAATTAATTTGTCCAAGCGGATGAATACGCAACAAGGTGATTATTATTACGTGCCTGTTTTCTGGATGGCTTCCGAGGACCATGATTTTGAGGAAATCAGCATCTCTAATTTATTTAACAAAAAAATAAAATGGGATAACGACACCAAAGGACCTGTTGGGAGAATGAACACAGAAAGTATAAAAGAGGTTTATTCACAATTTAAAAGCATCCTTGGCGAAACAAACAAAGCACTTGAATTAGCCGATATATTTGAACAAGCTTATTGTTCAGGAAGGAATTTAGCTGATGCCACCAGGTTCTTTGTCAATGAAATTTTCAAGAATGAAGGACTTGTAATTCTTGATGGTGATGATACTGGACTAAAACAACTATTAACACCTGTTGTTGGTAAGGAAATCAAAAGCAGAATCACTGAATCATCTGTCACTAAAGGAATTAATAAAATATCCAGTTACAAAATTCAAGCAAAACCAAGATCGGTAAATTTGTTTTACTTAGATACAAATTACCGTGAAAGAATAGTCATTGAAAACAACGTGGTCCAAACCGCAGACAAGATGCACAATTGGACACTTGATGAATTTATAAATATATCTGAAAAGAATCCTGAAAAAATAAGTCCTAACGTTTTTTTACGACCAATTTATCAAGAACTTTGCTTACCTAATGTAGCATATGTAGGTGGTGCGGGAGAAATATCGTATTGGTTAGAATTACCTGAATTATTTAAAAACCTGAACATTCCTTTTCCCGTTCCTGTTGTGAGGAATTCTTATTTATACCTTAATCAAAAGCAATTTGAGACTATTAATAAACACGCCTTCAACGTAGTCGATTTTTTCAAGGATGAAAGCACACTAATAAAGGATTATTTAGAGAGAACCTCAGGAGACAAACTTAAACTATCCAAAGAAAAAGAAGAATTATCACGGATTTTTAAGGAAATACAAGCTAAATCAGCTGAAATTGACAAAGATCTTGAGAATGTGGTTAAAGGAGAACTAAAAAGAAGCTTAAAGTCCATGAACAACATGGAGAAAAGATTCAGAAATGCTGAAAAATCAAAAAAACAGCAAGAAACAGCCAGTATATCAAAAATAAAGTCCGTTTACTTCCCGAATGGCAACTTTCAAGAAAGAACTAACTCCTTCTTTGATTTTGTGCTAAAAAGTGAATATGATTTGTTCAAAAAGGTTATCGAGTCAAACGTCCCTTTTGACAATTCGATTAAAGTAATCTTTTATTAACCAGTCCTTCCACTGTTGCAATTAGGTTCCGAGGTAACATTGGACGCCAATTCAGGCCGTCTAGTTCCCCTCCCCAAATAAAGTATTGGTCAATTCCAATTGTTGCAAACTCCCTCAAGACATGTTCTTGAAAATTCAAAGCAACTACCCAACCGTCCTCCAACTCATCGAACCATTCTTCGTAATAACTATCGTCTGAATAATGGAAATTCAGTACATTTTCACCAATTAAAATGTATTTATTGATACCATTCAAAGCTAAATGATCAGCTAATTCTCTTTTTAAAAACATGACATCGTTGTTAATACAGTCATTCCACTCTCCTATCAATTCAATGATTGCACAACCTACTTTATAATCAGCATAAATGATTTTCAAAAACAAAGTAGGCGACCCTATATTATCCCATTGTGGATGCAGGTAAAAATTGTATATGCGATCAGTGTATGAAAACTCGCTATAAACGGTTTCGTAAAACGGGGAAAACTCATCCTCCTCAGACACATAAAGCCCTCTCCAATTATAATGTGGCTCAATGTCTTGCATTGTAAAAATTAGTTCGGAAATTAGACATTTAATATATTTACTACAAAGATAAAATCCATGTTCGAAAAATCCACTGAAAAAGAGTCAAAATATAAACATTTGGAAAAAATGTCCACACTTGATTTACTTAGCAACATTAACATGGAAGACATGACAGTACCTCAAGTAATAGAAGGAATAATCCCTGACATTGAAAACTTAGTGAATGTCGTGGTTAGTCAGCTTGAAAAGGGAGGCCGTTTGTTTTACATGGGAGCAGGAACAAGCGGAAGGTTAGGTGTGGTTGACGCAAGCGAGTGCCCTCCAACTTTTGGGGTGCCTCACGAACTAGTTGTGGGCTTAATAGCTGGTGGTGAAAGAGCGATTAGGAAAGCAGTTGAAAATGCGGAAGATGATATTAAACAAGGGTGGGAGGATTTAAAACAGCATGACATTAATGAAAAAGATGTGGTCATTGGAATTGCCGCGAGCGGAACAACTCCCTACGTCATTGGTGCACTTACAAAATGTAATGAAAGCAACATACCTACAGGTTGTATCACGTGTAACGCAGACAGTCCTTTAGCTAACATAGCCCTGCACCCTGTCGTTGCAGTTGTAGGGCCTGAATTTGTTACTGGTAGTACGCGAATGAAAGCAGGAACAGCACAAAAACTAATCCTAAACATGCTGTCAACTGCTACTATGATAAAATTAGGAAAAGTAAAAGGTAACAAAATGGTTGACATGCAATTAAGTAACGCCAAACTTGTGGACCGAGCCATCAAAATGATCGTTGATGAAACTGGGGTTTCAATTGAGAAAGCATCAGACCTACTTGACAACCATGGAAGTGTGAGGAAATCGGTAGACCATTGGAGCAGTAATCATTAGAATAGCAACATCGATGAACATTACATACAGCATTTAAACAAATACCTTATTTAAAATCTTTAACAACATACTTAGTCACTATACTCTTTTTCTTTTTTTCTTTCGTTTTAGGATCTGTAGATATTACCTCCCCTACCTTTACAACTCGCTCAACCCACCCGGATTTATAGTTATAATAAATTGTTGATTCGTTTATCATATCCATCGAAAAATCATCCAATTCCTTTTCTTTATCAACTAAAGAGCTATCGCTTACCCCAAAAGACTTGCCCATGCTTTTCATCATTCCCTTTATCATTGTGATGAAACTGCTCAAATCTAATTCAACCTCTTCTTTTATTTCACAAACCTTATTCTGTTTATCAACAGACAGCAGCTCCCTTGTTGTTGTTTGAGAAATTGATTCTTTTGGATTAAAAGGGTTCTCTGTTGAATCTATTGAAACCGCAGGATTACCTTCTTCAAAATCATGATTAAATATACTAATCAGGTAACCCACATTGGACATCATGTACTCTTCTATCCCTTTTTTGTCTTTTAACAATATCAGGACGGGCGACATAGCCATGGAAAAAAACGGAGCAACATCAGGTGACTTTTCTTCCAATAATTTTTCCATTTGTTCAAAACTATTATCCATAAATACTTTAGCTTCTTTCCAATTAACTAGCTCTGCCTTACCTGTTTTCTTATCAACTTTGTAAACCAATGTCAAATCCTTATAATCTTGTAACTCCTCACCTAATTTATCGTAGAACAATGCTGCTGATCTAAGCACCTGATTCTCGAACTTAATTTTTAACCTATAATATTTTTTTGCCTCCGACTGAATTTTTACTTCTGCCTCATTCACATACACAGTATCCAGTACAAGTGAATCATTTATAAACTCCTTTTCATTTGCAGTAATCGTGATGTGCTTTTTGTCACCAACTTTCCATATTGGCTTAAAATTATAAACTTTGGCTATTGCCGAAGTTGACAGAAGAACAAACGCTATACAAACAATTTTTTTTATCATTTTACTTTTTGGTTACTGCCCCATCAAATATGATTTGATAAATGGCATCAGCTCACCATCCATCACATTTTGAACATTGCTAGTTTCCTGAGCTGAACGTAAATCCTTCACCAATTTATACGGATGAAAAACATAGTTTCTAATTTGAGAACCCCACTCGATTAATCGTTTGTTCCCCTCCACCTCATTTTGTTTTTCCATTCGGATTCTCATTTCTGCTTCGTACAATTGCGACTTAAGCATTTGCAAAGCTTTTTCCTTGTTTTGAAGTTGCGAACGAGACTCTTGGTTTTTAATTATAATTCCTGACGGAGCATGTGTCAACCTCACGGCGGTCTCCACTTTGTTTACGTTTTGACCTCCAGCTCCCCCTGCCCTAAAAGTATCCCAAGTAATGTCTGCCGGATTAAGGTTTATGTCAATAGAATCATCAATCATTGGATAAACATACACTGAAGCAAAAGAAGTATGACGTTTATTTGCGCTATCGAAAGGTGACAACCTAACTAGCCTGTGTACTCCATTCTCCCCTTTTAAATAGCCATATGCGTAATCCCCTTCAAATTCTAAAGTACAGGATTTTATACCTGCTGTTTCACCGTCCTGAACATCAACCTGTTTTACTTTAAAACCATTCTTTTCTCCAAACATGATGTACATTCGCATTAACATGGAAGCCCAATCTTGACTTTCAGTACCTCCAGCTCCAGGATTAATTTCGAGCACACAACTTAATTTATCCTCTTCGGTTTTCAACATGGTTTTAAACTCCACATTTTCTAATAATTCAAATGCTTGTTCGTGAGCAGTCTCTATGTCGGATTCCTCCGCCTCTCCTTCTCCGTAAAACTCAAATAAAACAGCTAAATCATCCAAGGCAGACTTAACCTCCTCGTATTCTATGATAATGGTCTTTTTGCCTTTTATTTCACGCAAAAGCACTTCAGCCTTCTTGGGATTGTCCCAAAAATTAGCCAATTGTGTTTTTTCTTCTTCTTCTTGAAGGGTTATTTTTCGACCAGGAATGTCAAAGATGGCTTCCTAACGTATCAATACGTTTGAGAAGCGATTTTAAATGTTCTGAAGTAATCATTATGTTGTACTTTTGTACTGGAATTAATTAGTTTCAAAGTTAACCTTTTAAGTAAACATTGTATTCATGAGTGCCACAAAAAGCCCAATATTAGCATCAATTAATTTACAGAATGGCATGTTTTGTCACTTAGTAGGTGAATTTTTGATAGTAAGTGGAAATCATAATCCTGAAATCACAAACTTTGAATACGATTTATCTAAAACTAAAAACCAAAAAAAAGCAAGGATTATCTTGAATATAGTGTTCACTTTGATTTTTGCTAGCGCTGCAGTTTACACGCAATTTTACCCGTTAATTTTATTGCTTTTTTTATCCTTGTGGGATTTAAGACAATTAAATCGTTACAAGCTTCCAATTAACAAAACAAAAATAATCCCTTTAAAAAACGTCACTGAAATCAGATTAAAAAAAGGACAATTGGGATTCAATTACATGGATGTTTATTTGGAAAATAACGGTGAT
>JBLIBC010000014.1:0-22093 GCA_047632015.1 Glaciecola sp. | reverse complement strand
GATAATTATCAAATGGAATCATTTCGGTGACTTCAGTTACGGAGAAGGCCGGTATAAGTCGAAGTGCGTAAAATAATTGAAATGGGCTTTGATTAGTGTTTGTGTAATATTCTGCACCAATTGGTAAGAATAGTTGATTGCTCACAGAAATAGGTACGCAAGATGCTGATGTACAAAATGTATAATCGCTTCTGGTGTTATTCGGTTTAACTTGCAAAAAATTTAATCCAAGTAATAAGTTGAAGTTGTCATTTACAGAAAGACCCATTCCTACACCAGCCCCAATATGTAGTCTCGAAGGTGCAGTAACTGGTCCGTATTGCTTGTTGTCTAATAAAGTATTATTTATAAAAAAGTCATAACTTTTGTATTCTGCAAATTGTGATTGTGCTTGTAAACATTTTCCCGTAAATGCAAGTATTATAAGTATGAAGGTTATCTTTTTCATGTAGATTGTAATGCGTCAAAGATAATAATACAAAACCACAAATTATAACAAAACTGTTTGCTAATTAGTTTGCCTAAGGTTTTTTATTTTTGGTGTTTTCTTATTTTTCATTTCTCCAAAGTTGTAGTTGAAAGAGATGTATAAAATTCTACTTTCTCTTTTGTAAGTTCCGCTTTGATCCCAATTATCCACTAGTGTTGCAATTCTGAACTGTTTGGTGTTAAATATGTCAGCCAGCCTTACGGTTAGTTTTGCTTTCTTTTTTAGGAGCTTTTTTTGCAATGAAAAATCCATGTGATATCGCTCACCAATAGTACCAATTACAATTTCAGTGGCTGACTTGTATTCTCCCTTCAGTACAATCAAAAATTGTTTAGGCAATTTCAATGACATGTTTATTTTACTGTCCCACCCATAATATTTTGCCACATACTGCTCACTGATGTTGGAGCCATCTGTATCTCGTTCATATATGTTAGCTGATGCATTGACGGTAAACGATTTATGAGGACGGTAGCTTGTGAAAATTTCAAACCCATAATAGTCTTCTCCTTTGTAATTCACCCATTTTACAGTGGACACCCCTTGATCGTCTACAAACCTAATTCGCCTTACTCTGTTTTTTCTAATTTGATAAAATAAGGTGCTTTGAAACGTGATTTTTTTAGATTTCCTCAACCATGTAACTTCGCTGACATCGTTTGTTGCTGGAGTAATGTTTGGATTTCCTACATGTAAACTGTATGGGTCGGCAAGTGACGCTGAGGGGTTTAGTTGTCGAGCATTTGGCCTTGTTATTCTCCTGCTGTAGTTTGCGCCCAATTCATTTTTATCATTTAATTTTTTAGACAAATTAAAACTTGGGAAATGCATGAAATAGTTTCGATTAACGTCTAAGTTCGTACTG
Organism: Glaciecola sp.; assembly: GCA_047632015.1. Taxonomy (GTDB): domain Bacteria; phylum Bacteroidota; class Bacteroidia; order Flavobacteriales_C; genus JBLIAZ01. The sequence continues at coordinate 20,738 of JBLIBC010000014.1, read as the reverse complement.
CTGTTTTTTGAGCTTGAATTAATGTGCTCAATTCGGTATCCTGCCGTTACGCTCCAGCTTACAAGTTTTACACTGGGCATGATATACGCTGCAGTTATGTCATCATAATAATCAAAGTTATTCTCTAGCGAACCAAATGTAGGGTCGTCGCTTTGGTATAAAAACTCGTTTTTAATTATCCTATGTGTGTATTGCGATCCAAATTCCCATTTGAGTTTTTTACGTGGCACAGTAAAATCTAAATTTTGTGTATAATCGTCTGCTATTAAATCATTTGTTTCCTCTTGTATTAATGTCGCTTCGGTGAAGTTCCCTAATGAATTAGTTAAGGCGTGTGCATATGTGCTTGACAAGGATAGCTTTCCGTCGTTTTTTAATTTTCGATTATAATAAATAGAATTAACAAGATTCAATTTGTTTTGGTCAGTCAATGCATCACGTGTGCTTAAATGATACGGTATTGTATTAAACTCCCACAAGTAATCAGTTATCCTTCTGTTGTTTGAATTCCCTGCTGATATCACCGAGTTCGTTCCGAGTTCACTTTTACTACTTATTTTAAAATTCAGCTTTACTTTTCCTAAATGAGAAATTTGTTTTTTGTTCCCTTCCCCTATAATAGTAAATTGATTTAGGGAGTCAATTGTACTGTTTTTACTGAGTGAATACCTGTCGAATTTATATGTTCCTGTTCTTAGGCCATAACTCAGGTGAAGACTAATTTTTTCCTTTTTGATTCCGACTAAAGTTGATAAGTTGACCCTGTCCAAAGTCCCGTAGCTTGCGTTAATATTTCCAGAGGTGCCTTTGCGTTTGTTTTCTTTTAAAATAATATTAATGATTCCACCTGCACTTTCAGCATCGTATTTTGCAGTAGGGACGGTAATTATTTCAATGTCTTTTATCGTGTTGGCTGGAATCTGAGCGAGTACCACACCAATGTCTTCTCCTTTTAATCCAGTGGGTTTTCCATCAATTAATATCCTTAACTCACTGCTGCCGCGCATGGAAATATTACCGTCTTGGTCCACGTCTACTGATGGTAAATTACTTAGTACATCGCTTGCATTACCTCCTTCGTTAGCAGGGTTGTCGGATACGTTAAAAGTTTTGCGATCCAGTTTAAGTTCAACTTGTGGTTTTTCACTTTGAATAAGAGCTTCTTCTAGTTCAACTGTTCGATTCAATGATAACTCACCAAGGTGAATGGTTTTGTAAACAGCCAACGAATCTATCGTATAGCTTTTCATTCCAATAAAATCGATACTTAACCGGTATTTTCCAGCTGGGAGGTCTTTTAATACAAATAATCCTTTTAAATCTGAACCTGTAAATTTTACAATGGAATCTGATCCTAATTCATACAAGATAACGTTTGCAAAAGGTATTGCTTCTTTTGTTTCGCTTGTGCTTAGAGTTCCTGTAATAGCATGCTGAGCAATGGTTAATTGAGTTAACAATAAGAAACTAACCAGAATAAGTAGACGGAAATACATTGGTGAAATTTACTAACCCCTTAATTTATCAAGTAAATTGCTCAATTGCAATGCTTCAGTTTCGGATAATTTAAAGAAGTCTTTCATTTCTAGCGAAATCTCTTCTCCGATCTCCTCCACCACATCTCTTCCTTTTTGCGTAATGCTAATTTCAATCATCCTGCGGTTGCTGTCGCAATGTTGCCGACAAAGTAAGTCAAGGCTTACTAGCTTATCAATTAATCGAGTTAAATCACGGCCTCTGTCAATCATTACTTCTTTGATTTGACCAGGGAAAACCACATTGGATTTATTTCCGTTCACAATCCTAAGAACATTATAATGTTGAGTTAGGATGTTGTGCTTTTTTAGCACTCCTTGCTGACGGTCTTTTAACCAGTTAAAGGTGTACAATATGTTAACCAATGCCATTTGAGCATTTGATTTAAACTTTTCTTGCTTTATTTCTTCTTTAATTCCCATTCACAATAGTTGTAACCACAAACATAAGGTTTTTATGCATTAATTTTCAGTACTTTTAGCGCAAAATATTTTTTATGAAAAAGCTTATTTTATTCAGTGTTTTATCTGTGATGTTGTTTTCATGTACTCGTGTGCCTGTCTCAGGAAGGAAGCAAATGAACCTACTTTCCGAGCAAGAATTAATTGGAATGAGTAAAAAGCAGTATTCAGAGTTTTTAGCAAGTAGTGATGTAGTTACTTACGGTGAAAATATGGATATGGTGAAGCGGGTGGGGGATAAAATGGCAAAAGCAACAGAAGAGTTTTTAAAGAAGACGAATGGCTTAAAGAGGGTTCAAGGATTTGAATGGGAATTTAATTTGGTTCAAGATGATCAATTAAACGCATGGTGCATGCCTGGAGGTAAAATCTGTTTCTATACAGGAATATTAAGCATGACTCAAGATGAAGAAGGATTGGCAGTTGTGATGGGGCATGAAATAGCGCATGCCATTGCTAGGCATGGAAATGAAAGGATGTCAAAAGGAGGGATGGTAAATTTAGGAGGGCAAGTACTAAGTGTTGCTATTTCACAGCAAAGTGAGGTAGCGCAAGATTTACTTTTGAATGCTTACGGAGTGGGAACAACTGTCGGTTATGTACTGCCTTTTTCAAGGAAGCATGAATTGGAAGCTGACATGATGGGTTTGGTATTTATGCAATTGGCAGGTTATGATGCCACAAAAGCAGTAGGTTTTTGGGAAAGGATGGGGGAAAACGGTGCCGAGGTGCCTGAGTTTTTAAGCACGCATCCTAATGACGCAAAACGTGTTGCAAAAATTGACGAATTCCTGAAGTCCGATGATTTTTGGAGGTATACTCATTGATTTTTAAGGAATAAAGGTTAACTAGGCTTCACTACTTGACCTTTACCACTAGATAGCATGTGACTTGGAACATTGGCGCTAATGCATTTAGTAAGTGCTTCAATGATGCTAATTTTCAAGTGCGTTCTGTGGTGCACGATACTAACTTCACGGACAGGTTGAGGTTTGCTAAGTGGTTTAATGCTGTTTGGATCTTCGTTGTCTTTGATGTCAATTGAAGTAAGGTAAGGGAGTAATGTCATTCCGAAACCTTGTTTTGATAAGCGAATGAGGGTTTCGAAACTTCCGCTTTCAAGTTGAATGTTTTTGGGATTGTTCTTGTCAAACAAACTTTTACATATATTTAGCACTGAGTTTCTAAAACAATGTCCTTCGTGGAGTAGCAAGATATCGTTTGCTTGAATGTCAGAGTTGTCAATGAATTTCTCATTGTACAACCTGTGACCTTTCGGGATGAATGCCATAAACGGTTCATAGTACAGGTTTTTTTCAATGATACCTTCTTGCTCCAATGGTGTAGCCATAATTCCAGCATCTAGCATACCGTTTTTTAACCGTTCTAATATAACCTTAGTTTGCAGCTCTTCGATTTGTAGGTTGACCTTTGGGTAGTCTTTTAAAAAGCATTTTAAAAATCTAGGTAATAAACTACTAGCAACGGTGGGGATCACGGCAAGTCTAAAATCACCTGCAATTTCTCCTTTGTGATTTTGTATAATTTCTTCCACGCGCTTACCTTCAGTTACTATTATTCTAGCTTGTTGTACAATTTGAATACCTATATCTGTAGGTTGCAACGGCTTTCTGCTTCTGTCAAAAATCGTAACCCCGAGCTGTTCCTCTAGTTTGTGAATTTGCATACTTAAGGTAGGTTGTGTAACAAAACAGTGCTCAGCGGCTCTAGCAAAATGCCTATGGGTGTCTACAGCTATGATATATTCTAATTGCGTAATAGTCATATTGATTTTTTTTATAAAAATATAAAATTTATTGAATACAACTATGGTTTTAAAGGGGGAATTATTTCTAAATTTGAATAAGTAACGGAATAGAAACATTTTAAACATAAATATTATGGCGATAGAATTTAATCAAGGAACATTAGACGAGGCAATTGCAAGTGGAAAACCAGTATTGGTTGATTTTTGGGCGGAATGGTGTGGGCCATGTAGAATGGTTGGGCCAATCGTGTCTGAGTTGAGTACTGAGTATGAAGGAAAAGTGGTGGTTGGAAAAGTAGATGTTGATAGTAACAAAGAGGTTTCAGCTAAATATGGTATTAGAAACATTCCAACAATTTTGTTTTTCAAAGATGGTAAGATGGTTGATAAAATTGTGGGAGCGGCAGCCAAAAGTGCGTTTTCAGAAAAGTTAGACGCTTTATTGTAGAACCTGAACGGTTTGTAATTATTGAAAAGTGCAATAAGAATCAGTTCTTGTTGCACTTTTTTTTGTTTGGTTGTGCGAAATTTAGGTTGAATTTGATTGGAAGTTTAAAATGACTGCCTATCCCTGTTTTCAGGTGTTTTGTTGCCAGTTGTCAACAAACCCTCACTTTTATTAACAAAATCAGGTAATTTTTATCAAAAATATTTGTGAGATACAATTAATCGTATATATTTGAGCAGAATGTTTGATATTATTGATGTTTAACCCTTTAAATTTTTTAAAAAATGAACAAAGCTGAATTAATCGAAGCAATGGCTTCAGAGTCTGGTTTATCAAAAGCGGATGCAAAAAGAGCATTAGATGGATTTGTTGGTGCTACAACTAACGCCTTAAAAGCAGGTGATAGAGTTGCATTAGTAGGATTTGGATCTTTTTCTATTTCTGCGAGAGCAGCAAGAAAAGGTAGAAACCCACAAACTGGAAAAGAAATTCAAATAGCAGCTAAAAAAGTTGTTAAGTTTAAAGCTGGAGCTGAATTATCAGGTTCTGTAAACTAATTTCTTTTACAAGAAAATTAAAGCCATCCTTTTAGGGTGGCTTTTTTTTTGATTTTTTTAAAGTTATTAGTGTTGTTCATGTAACTGCTGACTAATTATCTGCGTATATTCAAACATATGGGAAAAGTAAGAAACAAAGAATTTGATTTTTTAAGCGGGCCAACCTCAAGGTTCAAGGAGTTTTTAAATGTGTTGCAAATCGCTGGAGAATTTATAAATGGTTTTCGGAAATTACATTTTGTAGGGCCTTGTATTACAGTTTTTGGTTCTGCAAGAACAAAGGAGGATAGCGAGTATTACAAAGCGGCTGTTCAGTTTGGGGAAGAAATAGCCAAAATGGGATTTGCAACCATGACAGGAGGAGGTCCTGGGATCATGGAGGCAGCCAATCGAGGAGCACAAAAGGCGGGGGGGAAGTCAATAGGGTGTAACATTGAGCTTCCTATGGAGCAGTTTCCAAACCCATACTTGGATTTAGACATTGATTTTAAGCAGTTTTACGTGAGAAAGGTAATCTTGTTAAAGTATTCCTATGCATTTATCGTGTTACCTGGAGGTTTTGGAACTTTAGATGAATTGTTTGAAACCATTACGCTTATTCAAACAAAAAAAACAGCGCGTTTCCCAATTGTATTATTTGGGAAATCGTACTGGAATAAAATGATGAAATTTGTTGATGTAATGAGGGAAGAAGGAACAATATCTCCAAACGATAAAGATTTGTTTATGATTACAGACTCAGTGCAGGAAGGGATGGAATATACGCGAGAATTTATCAAAGAGCATTTTCATCCTAAAAAGAACAAGCCGTCTTGGATTATTGGTGAAGGTTAACCTTGTGCAGGAATCATGTGAATATCTCTTTGAGGGAAAGGAATGGAAATGTTGTTTTCAATGAATAAATCGTTTATAGAAAAACGTAAATCACTTTCTATTGAACCAATTCTGAAAACGTGTTCACTCCAAAAGAACAATTCAAAATCTAGAGAGGAGTCTCCAAAATTAATGAATCTTACGTTTGATGCAGGTAAAATTGATATTTCTATGTGTTCTTGTGCAGCTTGCAGTAAACATTTTTTTACGAGGTGTACATCCGAACCATATGCAACTCCTACCCTAACACTGAATCGGGTGTTGTTTTTATTGTCACTCCAATTGGTTACTTGGTCGGAAATGAATTTGTGGTTTGGAATAATCAATACTGTGTCGTCTCTGGTTAATATTTTGGATGTACGGAGTTTAATTTCTGTTACTTTTCCTACTATACCATCTGCCTCAATTATGTCATTGACACTTATTGTTCCTTCAATTAATATAAATATACCAGATGCAAAATCATTAAAAACATTTTGCAAACCAAATCCAATACCCACCATCAAGGCTGCACTACCTGCTACTAAAATTGAAAGGTTAAACCCAACGTTTTGAAGACAAAATAAAATAGCAACTACCCAAATGACGTATTTTACAATTTGAAACAATGAATTGCTCCGGCGATGATCATGTGCTTCGAATTTTTTTAATACAATTTTCCGTGTGAATTTTAATAAAATCCTGGTGCCAAATAGAATAGCGATTACAATAATTAAATTCAATGGGGTGAAAACAAAATGATTGTATTGAAGGATTTCATAGTTTAAAAAGCGACTAATTTTATCCATGTGTTATTGCTTTTTTGTATCTTTTTTTCGTCGACGAGTAATGTTTTGAGGATGAAAATAAATCCAAATGTATGTAAGTACTGTATACAATAGCCCGTATTTTAGAAACTCCAAAGACTGCATAAGTAAACTTTCAAATAAACTGTAATTCTCTACATCGATAACAGGGTTCTTTAGGTAAAGTAGGATAGTGCCTGCAGCTGGAAAAATAGTAAACAAAAGACTTAAAATACAGCCTCTCAAGAGTATTTTAATCATTGTTCCTCTATACCTTAATTCATCAACAAAGACAAAGTATAGGGAAAAAAACATAAACAAGAGTAACACTAATCGAGTAGCGCTAAAGGTGTGCAGTCCCAATATTTTACCTTCGAAATACTTAGGGAGTAACATGTAAATTGCAATGACAAATGCTCCTGTACTAGCAGGGAATACAAACTTTTTAAGGAAGTTCTTATTCATTACAATTCTTCGCTTTTACATTTTTCATCTGGTGTTGCACCACACATTGAACAAGCTTCTCCGTCTTCATTCAGCATTGGGTTTTTAGAAGCACAGGTTCCAGCGAATTCTCCATTTTTTTGCACTAATATCTTAATTGCAATACCAGCAAAGGCAATTGCTAAAAATACGATGCTAATTAAAATCAATTTCATGACTTTTATTTTTCGTGAATAGTCACTTTTTCCATTACATCACCTTGAGCAATTTTGTCAATTACGTCAAGGCCGTCATATACTTTTCCAAAACATGTATGGTTTCCGTCCAAGTGTGAAGTGTTGTTTCTTGAATGACAAACAAAAAATTGAGATCCTCCAGTATTTCGACCAGCGTGAGCCATTGATAGTACACCTTTGTCATGGAACTGGTTGTCACCGTCTAATTCACAATCGATTTGATACCCTGGTCCTCCAGCACCTGTTCCCTCTGGACAGCCTCCTTGAATTACAAAATCAGGTAATACTCGGTGAAATGTCAATCCGTCATAATATCCATCATTTGCTAGTTTTGCAAAATTTGCTACAGTATTTGGTGCGTCATTTTCGTAAAATTCAATGAACATTGTTCCTTTATTTGTTTTGATTTCAGCGGTTTTCATATGTTGTGATTGTTTTATGTTGTAAATTTCTTGATGCAAAGTTAAAATTTTATACATAACAAGGCAAGTTTTACCTTGTCAAGTCATTGTCTATTGTTGATTGATGGTTGATAAATTTAATTTGAGATTATTTGATAAGAAAAGGTATTTGTTTAATTTTGAGTGAATTAAAAATTTTTGATATTATGTTTAAAAACAACAACAGTATGGGGCAGGCAGGAGCAGTTGATACCAATTCTATCGACAGAATTGCAGAGGGAAGCGTGTTAGAGGGAAACATAACTTCAACTAACGGAATTAGAATTGATGGAACTGTGAAGGGTTCAGTAAATTGTGATGGGAAAGTAGTGGTGGGAATAGGAGGTGTAGTTGAAGGAGAAATTATTTGTTTGTCTGCTGATATTGAAGGAACTTTAAAATCGAGCATTGAAGTCAAAGATATTCTTGAGCTTAAAGCAACAAGTAATTTGCAAGGAGAAATCATGACAGGAAAATTATCCATTGAGCCTGGTGCTACTTTTACGGGGTCTTGTAAAATGGGCGGAGTTGTAAAAGGGATTTCAAAGGAGGATAAAGGTTCGCAAGAATTAGTAGAAAAAATAGCTTAAGACAATATTAAGTTTAATATTGTCTTTTTTGGGCTTAAACGAAAGCTGGTTTTGTGAAAAAAATTATTCTTCTTTCTGATACGCATGGTGTACTCGATAAGCGAATCATAAAGCATCTAAAAAGCGTTGATGAGGTGTGGCATGCTGGAGATATCGGAGATATATTGGTTTGCGACGAAATTAAAAAACACTGTTTGACCACTAGGGTTGTATTTGGAAACATTGACAACAACATACTCAGGGCAGAATTCCACAAGGATTTATTTTTTAATTGCGAAGACGTGAAGGTTTGGATGACACACATCGGAGGTTATCCACCGAAATATCGTGGTGAAATAAAAAGCATCATTAAGGCTCAAGGAATTAAGCTGTTTGTTTGTGGGCATTCTCATATTCTTAAAGTAATATACGACAAGGAACTTAAGTGTTTGCACATGAATCCTGGGGCTATTGGCACTTATGGCATTCATCAAGTTCAAACTGCACTTAAATTTAAAGTTGATAAAGGGGAAATCAAAGAGTTGTGTATTGTAGAGTTGGAAAAGTCATAAAATAATCCGACTCAATTGAATGTTATCTGCCGTGAAATTTGATTCAGAAAACCTTCAGGGCAGACGCACACTTTTATTTTCAAAATTGAAGAAGCTAGAAAAATCAACGTGTTTAAGCGGTTTGTTAAAAACAAGAATCTTTCACCAACTTTATTGACCTCCAACTCAGATCAAAAAAAGAACATATATGTAGTTGTGAGTCAGCTAATTAATATTAATTGGATTTCCTAGTAAAAAAAGCATGAGTTTACCCTGAGAAAACCTTTAATTATTTAGCACTTATAGCTATCTTGAGTCTTAAGAAATGTCATACCAACAAAAAGCACTAAATATTTATATTCACGGAAGGGTACAAGGAGTTGCTTGTCGTTCATTTTTATTAGAGCATGCCATCCAACTTTCAATAAAAGGGTATGTGAAAAACATGCCTGACGGTACGGTCTTTGTATTTGCGATGGGAACAAACATGCAACTTGATGAGTTTCTAGAATGGTGTCACAAAGGCTCACCAGTTGCTAAGGTTAATAAAGTAACAGTGGAAGTTGCGGAACTTTCCGAAGAAATAAATTTTAGAATAATTAGAAATTAAAATGATATGAAAAAGATAATTAAAGGTTTGTTTGCAATTGTTGCTGTCACAGTTATTTTAACCGCTTGTTCGTCGAGTAAAAAAGCTAGTCATGTTGATCCAGTGGAACAAACTAAAGTAGATAATGCACAGAATGAAGAAGACAATAGAGTGGAGTTGCTGACCTTTAAAAGAACTTCGTGCTACGGTCGTTGTCCAGTATATGATTTAAAAATATACGCTGACAAAACTTGCGAAATAGATGGTAAATTGTTTTTTATAGTCGAGGGCAAGCATGATGGTGAATTAACACAAATACAGTATGATAAGATTATCAAAACCATTAATGATATAAAATATTTTACTTTAAATGATGTGTACGATGATCGTTTGGTGCAGGATATTGCTGCTACCTTCATTACAGTTACAATGAATGGGAAAACAAAATCAATTAAAAGTAGGTACGGATCGCCAAAGGAGCTAAGAGATTTTTTAACAGCTATTCATGAGTTGGCAAAATTGGTGGAGTGGAAAAAGAAGTAATTGTCTAAAAGTCGGAGCGCAGTAATAAAGATGCTGGTGCGGGAGGAAATGATTTTGTCTTACCAGCTTAAGAAGGGAAAACTAAAAAATTAGTTATTGTAAACTTTAAAAAGCTTAACGACTTCAGCAATATTCATCATAGAGAAACCGTAGCGTCTAATTTTAAAAACCAATTGAGCTACACCTATGCTGTTTAATCCTAATTTTAAACCAGTTTCCTTAGCTACTAATACATGGTTTAATTGATTAAGCCTTTCTTTACCCAGCATTTTCAAAAAAGAGTAAAACACAACGGTCCGTGAATTTTCTTCCTTTAATAGGTAATGTCCATTTTGATTTAAAATGATTTCAGAGATAGAAATTTCTTGCTCGAAAAGTAAACCACCTAGTTTTTTAACTGACTTTAAATCAGTTCCCAAAAATTTTTTATGATCATTGCTAATCATATTTAAATTTTCAAGAAGGCGTTCTTTGTCTTTTTGAGAAAAAATCATGAGATTAATATAAGTATTAATAAAACAGGAAACAATATTTAGCGTAAAAGTTTTTTATACCTGTTCTCGTACCCATTAACTCCCTGAAGACCACCAGTATGAACTGCAAGTATCCTTTTGTTATTTAGTCGGTTTTTGGCTATTAAATCGTACAGTCCGGACATCATTTTACCAGTATAAATAGGGTCTAATTTTATTTTCGTATTCTTAAAAAAAACCTTGATAAACTCATGTAGATCCTCGTTGAATTTTGCGTAGCCTCCATAATGGTAATCGAAATAGAGTTTCCATTTTTTATTTTCACAGGACAACATGGTTAACTGATCCTCTATGTCTTGCTGAAGGAAGTAAGCACCTTTTAGCACTGGAATTCCTATTGCCTCTTGGTTTTCTTTTAGTGAGCTTATAATTCCGGTTAAGGTACTTCCTGTGCCGCATGGACAAATGACGACATCAAAATCAGGGCTTTGTTTTGTGATTTCAGCACAACCTTGTATTCCGCTTTTGTTAGCGCCTCCTTCAGGAATGATTAAAGAGTTGGGGAATTCTTGTTGAATATTTTTTAAAAATGTTTCCTCATTTTTATTCTTGTAATCTGCCCTAGAAATAAATTTTAATTTCATTCCTTTTTTTTTAGCCAGTGAGAGTGTAGGATTTTCTTTTGAGCTTATCTCACCCCTAATTATACCTATTGTTGGGATATTAAATTCATGACCGGCAGCTGCTGTAGCAGCAATGTGGTTACTGAAAGCACCACCAAATGTCACTATTTGACTATAATTCCCTGATTTAAATTCTTTAATGTTGTACTTCAGTTTTCGCCATTTATTTCCGGATATTTCAGGATGCAGCAAATCGTCTCGCTGAAGAAACAATGTTACGCCATGTTTCTCAAGGAATAAATTTTCGATTTTATCTACAGGAACACTTGTCTCTGATTCAATCATTCTGTAAATTTATGAAATCATGGAAGAACAAAGTGATAGCTGGGAGGTGAAATTTGAGGAGGGTGATTTTTACTGGGACGATCGAGGATTTAGGGTGTTTACAGAGCAATATTTACTTAAACGGGGGTATTGTTGTAATAACAGCTGTAAACACTGCCCTTATAAAGATTAGCGAATTTAAAATAGTTTAGAGTTATGAAAGGAAAAACGTGGTTGATTATTGGAGTTTTAGCTTTGTCTATTTGTTGTGAAAAAGAGCCTGATATCGAAATTCCGGACCCCTCAGAAACTGAGGGTGATCAACGGGATAGGTTTATAGGTAACTGGACAGTAAGTGAAAGTAGCAAAATACTTGGTGATAGGAACTTTATAGTAAATATGTCAAAAGACGACCAATATCCTGCGCAAGTAAATATTTCAAATTTTTATTTGATAGGTACTGGAGACTCCGTAGCTGCAAATGTGAGCGCTGTATTAGTTAGTACCATCACTGTTCCAGATCAAACAGTTAGTGGTAGTTTGTATAGTGGTAAAGGTGAAATGGAAAATGATCAAAAAATCAACTTTACGTACTACATTGACGACGGAAACGCTGATAAAGACACTGTTTCAGCAGTATTTATTAGATAAGTAAAAAGCTATTCAATTGGAGAGATGTTAATTGTTGACCAAGCCTCCGCTTTGTCCTTAAAATTAACTTTGAAAGTTGCCCAAATCTTTTTGAAAGTGTCTGATTTCCTATAACTGTTCAAGCAGTTTTTATCAATCCACAAGGAGTAGGTAAAGTAGGTTCCTGATCCACTGGACCTAAGCAATTCAACACTTTTACAACCATTGCTCGACAATACAATTTTTTGAATTTTGGGAAATTCAGTTTCAAACTCTTCACAATATGAGTCGACAAATGACAATTTTACAATGCGCGTAATCATACTAGTTAAATGTTTAAGTTAATCAACAAAATTCACTCGAATCACATCACCTCTTTTCATGCCAAATAGTTTGGAAGCATTACCTTGATTAATAGCAATTTCTAAACTATTGAAGTTGTTGAACAAAGCAATTTTTTCCCCAGCAGGAACCTGATTGTAATATCTTGATATTTTTTGAATACTGTTTCCAGGGCGCCTAAAACCAACCTCAAAATTGCGACCTAAGCCAATTTTTTTGAACGCCTCTTTAGTGATGTCGGTGGTTATGTTGCCCATTGAATCCACATAAATTGCGTGACCACTGATGGTGTTGGATTCAAATGTCGGACCAATTGAAGACCTGTTTACAAGTACATGCTGTCCTGAAGTAACTTCGTCTAATGATTTTCCAGATGCCAAATGAGCAGCTACGGTTGCAAAAATATCTTTTGCGGGAAATGTCGTAGTGGTAGAATGACTTGCTATGTCAATCAGTAGTACTTGATCTGGTATTATATCAAACAAAAACGAAAACAAGCCATTGTCAGCACTGACAAAATAGTGATCATCATGAAACACAATGACATGTTTTTGATTTTCTTTTTCAACAGGATCAACTCCTATGATGTGAATACTTCCTTTTGGAAAATCTTTGTAAGTATTTTTTAAACTAAATGCAGCAATTTCCACATCGAAAGGAGGGACCTCGTGAGTAATATCAACTATAGACACATTAGGACATAAAGTATATATCCTGCCTTTTATTGAAGCAGCATAAAAATCTTTTGTTCCTAAATCTGTTGTTAATGTAACGATGGCCATGTAAGCGCAAATATACTCAAACTGCATAGCTAATAGAAAAAGATAATCAAGTTTATTCACATTGATTGTAATATTTTCTACCTTCAAACCCTAAAGTAAAAATAGCATTGGAAGAGCACGTTATAGTTGAAGGAATAGAGCCACTATCCTTATTTGGAGTAAACAACAGTAAGTTGAAGCTTATGAAAAGCTTGTTTCCTAAAGTGAAATTGATAGCACGTGGAAGTAAAATTAAAATCAGTGGAGCAAAAAATGACATTGCAAAATTCAAGCAAAAGTTTACGCTGTTTATTGAGGTGATTTCCAAGTACGGTAACATTTCTGAATCGGAAATGATGGAACTTGTAACTAGTGACGATAATACCATAAAAAAGGTGTTACAAGATGACGTGATAGTTTACACTAACAGAGGTGGTGCAGTTCGAGCAAAAACCGTTAATCAACGCCGATTAGTATTGGCTGTTCAGGAGAAGGACTTGGTTTTTGCCGTTGGTCCAGCAGGAACAGGAAAAACATACACAAGTGTTGCGTTAGCAGTGGACGCATTAAAAAATAAAAGAGTTAAACGAATTGTTTTAACGAGACCAGCTGTTGAGGCAGGGGAGAACCTTGGTTTTTTACCAGGAGATTTAAAAGAAAAATTAGATCCATACATGCAACCGTTATATGATGCTCTCCGGGACATGATCCCAGTAGAAAAACTTAAAGAGTATTTAGAAGATGGCACGGTTGAAATTGCACCACTAGCATTCATGCGTGGAAGAACGCTGGATAAGGCCTTTGTGATAATGGATGAAGCTCAAAATGCAACTGAGGGTCAAATTAGGATGTTTTTAACCCGAATGGGGAAAACAGCCAAGTTTGTGGTAACGGGAGATGTGACACAAATCGATCTGCCAAAAAGACAACCATCTGGATTGTTGCAAGCCATCAATGTTTTGGATAACGTAAAAGGTATCGAAATCATAAAGTTGGACGGAAAAGACATCATGCGACACAAGTTAGTCGGGGAAATCATAGATGCATATAATGTCATTGATGGATTACGAGAAGCTGGGAATCATAAGTAAATTCATTAGCTTTCTTTTGCAAAACTATTTAAGGGAAGTTCTAAAAATTGTTTTTTCTTCGTTGAACTTTAAGATTAAAAGCCTCACATACTTTGGTATGCTGCATTTTTAATTTCTCGTCCACCTCAATAAATCTAATTTTTAGAACTCCCCTTAAGTCTTTTGATTCAAGCTTGAATCAAGTCTGAATCAATCCAGGATTAAACGTTTTTTCAATTGGAGCATGATTTGCTGCTTCAATACCCATACTAATAGCTTTACGAGTATCAAGTGGATCAATTATAGCATCAACCCATAACCTAGCTGCGGCATAATAAGGGCTGGTTTGTTCGTCGTATCGTGTTTTTATCTTTTCGAATAATGCATTCTGTTCTTCTTCAGAAACCTCTTCACCATTTGATTTTTTGCTACTCAACTGAATTTGAAGCAATACCTTAGCCGCTTGTTCTCCACCCATTACCGCTATTTTTGCACTAGGCCACGCTAGCATTAATCTTGGGTCAAATGCTTTTCCGCACATGGCGTAGTTTCCAGCTCCGTATGAATTTCCAATTACTACAGTAAACTTTGGTACTACTGAATTACTCACTGCACTCACCATTTTTGCACCATCTTTTATAATTCCACTGTGTTCTGAACGAGAGCCAACCATGAACCCTGTGACATCGTGCAGAAATACCAATGGTATTTTCTTTTGATTGCAATTCATGATAAACCTAGCTGACTTATCAGCCGAGTCATTATAAATGACACCTCCAAAACGCATTTCGCCTTTTTTTGTTTTTACTATTCTGCGTTGGTTCATCACAATTCCAACGCTCCAGCCATCTATTCTTGCGTACCCACAAACAATGGACTTCCCATAACCAGCTTTGTATTCTGTGAATTTAGACTCGTCAACTAACCTGTTAATGATTTCCATCGATTCATATGGCTTAGCCCTGTTGTCAGGTAACAAATCGTAAATTTCCTTTTCCTTTAAAGCCGGTTTTTTACTAGCAATTCTCGAAAACCCTGCGTCTTCTGGTTTGCCATATTTGTCCACAATGTCCCTGATGGTTTGTAAACATTCCTGATCATTTTCACATTCATAGTCAGTCACTCCCGAAATTTCACAATGAGTAGAAGACCCCCCTAAAGTTTCGTTGTCCACATTTTCACCAATGGCAGCCTTAACCAAATACGAACCTGCTAAAAATATGGTTCCTGTTTTTTTAACTATCAAAGCCTCATCCGACATGATTGGTAAGTAAGCTCCTCCAGCAACGCAACTTCCCATTACAGCAGCAATTTGGGGGATCCCCATGGAGGACATGATTGCGTTGTTCCTGAATATTCGGCCAAAATGCTCCTTGTCCGGAAATATTTCATCTTGCAACGGTAAAAATACTCCAGCGCTATCCACTAAATATACAATAGGAATTTTGTTTTCGATTGAAATTTCTTGAGCCCTTAAATTCTTTTTTCCTGTAATTGGGAACCAAGCCCCTGCTTTAACTGTAGCATCATTTGCCACTACAATGCATTGTCTTTTGTTGATGTACCCTATTATTACCACCACACCTCCTGAAGGACAACCTCCATATTCCTCATACATTCCATCACCTGCAAAAGCGCCAATTTCTTGTTGAGAGCTCCCTTTGTCTAGCAATAGAGCAATCCGCTCTCTGGCTAAAAGCTTTCCTTTGCTGTGTTGCTTTTCTATCTTTTTATCTCCGCCCCCTTTGAATACTTCTTTAAGCTTTTTATTTAATTGCGCAGTGAGCTGCTTTATGTTGGGTTCCGCTTTTGCCATGATGTATGTGAATGCTTTATATTCTCTAACTTACACTTTATAGTCGGAAAAATTATCACAACCTTAAAAAATTCTTAAATCATGAAGGACTTAAGTTGGGGATTTTCCTCAATTAGGAACTGGTGTTTTTAAATGAGGTTCATGATTTTGATCAACCTTGACAATCTTTATAGTAGTAAGTTCATCGAGGATATGTAAGGTAAAGTGAGTGAAAAGTCTTCGTGTTGTTATAACCAAATGGAAATTGTCATAACTCAGGACTTTCATCACGCAAGTTGGTGGCCATTATCTCCTTTTAAGCAAAGGTCCATTCCATACCCTTTGAATGATATTAAAGAGTATGTGTATGAGTTGGAAATCAAATAATATTTAGTCTTAACTTGGGAGTCGTTGCCAATTTAGTTAAAATGCTCCCCAAAATTTTGCGATTGAAACTATAACAAGTGTAATTAATAAATACCTGATTGCCGGCTCAATATTTTTATTGCTTGTGTTAATCTTTACTCCTACAATGGCTCCGAAATATTGACCAACAGCTAGTGAAATCCCTAGCGCCCAGTTGATTTTCCCTCCCATTGCGAAAATTAGAATAGCAGGAATGTTAAAAAGCATGATCATAAAAACTTTAAGAGGATTGATTTCTTTTAAAGGTTTTCCTGATACGATATGTAAAACGGTAAGCAAAAATATGCCTGTCGCCACCTGGATAAAACCACCGTAAAAGCCAATAGGGATCATTAACCAAGGAATAAACTTGATGGTTTTTTTGTTTTCTTTCAAGCGTTTATGAGGTTCGAAAATTAGGATTAATAGAAGCAATGAAAAAATAATTCCCAAAGAAAAACTGAAAGCTTCAGGTGAGATGTACAAGGCCGTTATGATCCCCCCAATTGCACCAGTCATACATAGTAGGATGATTTTCCAGCTGTCTTCTAGATGTAGTTCGCCTTTCTTTTTAAAAGCATGTGTTCCTTTTATCCCATTTGCTAATATCCCAATTCTGTTAGTGCCGTTTGCCACATCCAGAGGAACATTACAAAAAGCCATCAAGGATAAAGTGATGATGCTACCGCTTCCCGAAATGATGTTAATGACACCCGCGGCAAACCCGCCTGCCACTCCTATAATAATGGTACTCAAATCCATGTTGGTTAACGCTCTTTAAGGCTTGAAATTCAGGATTAAAGGTAGCTTATTTTATCAGAGAAATTATCTCTTGTATATAGTTCCTAATTGGTTATATTCGCACCTCAATTAAATAACATCGATTATGACCAACGGTTTATTAAGTGGAAAAAGAGGAATTATTTTTGGAGCTTTAGATGAAAATTCTATTGCCTGGAAAGTCGCAGAAAGAGCAGTGGAGGAAGGAGCGATAATTACATTAACTAATGCGCCGATTGCAATGAGAATGGGTGCGATCAATGAATTAGCCGAAAAGTGTAACTGTAAAGTAATACCTGCTGACGCCACATCAGAAGAGGATTTAGAAAACTTATTTAAAGAGTCTGTTGATATTCTAGGAGGGAAAATTGATTTTGTTTTACATTCAATTGGAATGTCTCCAAATGTGAGAAAGAAAAGACATTACACTGAGTTGAATTATGATTTCTACCATAAAACAATTGATATTTCTGCGATGTCTTTGCATAAAGTATTAGCTGTTGCAAAAAAGTTGGATGTAATAAGCGAATGGGGTAGTGTACTAGCACTTTCTTACATCGCAGCACAAAGAACTTTTCCTGATTACAGTGACATGGCCGAAGCAAAAAGCATGTTGGAATCAATAGCTCGAAGTTTTGGATACCATTATGGGACCGAGAAAAAAGTAAGGATAAATACTTTGTCTCAATCACCAACAAAGACCACTGCTGGTAAAGGGATTAAAGGATTCAATGGCTTTTTTAATTATGCCGATCAAATGGCACCACTTGGAAACGCACCAACATTGGATTGCGCCAATTATTGCTTGACTTTGTTTTCAGATTATACAAAATACGTTACCATGCAAAACTTATTTCACGACGGAGGGTTCTCCAACGTGGGAGTAAGCCAAGAGGTAATGGATAAATTCGACGAGTAAAATATATCACTACCTATACACTTATTTATCTCTTAAACTACCCAGTTTGGGTGGGAGAGCACTCTACTTTATGCGCTAACTTTTATATTTATAAATATTAAACCTTAAAAATGAAAGTATTTAAAAAGAACAATCTGTTAGGAATCACTACGGCTTTGATAATGGGATTGAATTCCGCATCAGCTCAAACAACAATAGTGCTTCAACCAAGTGCTGATCAAGGAAAAGATGCAGTTTTAGGAAGTTTAGCTTCAAGTACTAATTATAGTGCTCATCCTGAATTCTTGGCTATGGCTGGTACTAGCGGAGGAACATTAATGTATGCTAGAAGTTTAATTGAATTTGATTTTACAAGCCTTCCAAAAGGCGCTGTAATTAATTCAGCAAAATTGTCTTTGTATTCTTATGATTCATCTACTAACGGAAAGCATAGAATGGATGGTGGTGCTAACGAGGCTACTTTAAGTAGGGTTACAACTGCCTGGTCTGAAGATTCAGTTACATGGAACAACCAACCGGGAGTTTCAACTGTTAATCAGGTAACTTTAGCTGGAAGCGATAGTACTATTCAACATTATTTAGACATTGACGTAACTTCTTTGGTTACCGATATGACAACTGATTCTACTGGTAATAATGGTTTTTTATTCCAATTAGTTACGGAACAAAAATACAGAACCATGCTATTTGCTTCAAGTGACTATGCGGATTCGACGTTACATCCAAAACTTGAAATAAACTATACTAAAGCTGCTGAACCTTGTGTTGCTTTAAGGCCAGGAGCTAGTGCTGGGAAAGATGCTGTGCTGAGTAGCTTGGCTTCTGGGACAAATTATGGAGATCATACTGAATTTGTTGCACTAGAGGGGACAAGTGGAGGTACTCCAGCGACTCTGAGAAGTTTATTACAGTTTGATCTATCAGGCATTCCAAGTGGGGCAATAATTGATTCAGCAAAACTGTCTTTGTATTCTTTAAATTCACCTGGAAATGGCAAGCATCGTTTGGATGGTGGTTCAAATGAAGCAACTATAAGTAGAGTAACATCAGCTTGGTCTGAAGATTCTGTTACTTGGGATAATCAACCAATTACATCAACTGTTAATCAAGTAACTTTGGCAGGAAGTGATAGTTTGATTCAACATTATTTGAATATTGATGTTACAGGACTTGTTTCAGGCATGACTTCAGATTCAATCGGAAATAATGGATTCTTGTTTAAGCTTGTAACTGAAGTGAAATACCTAACAATGATGTTTGCATCAAGTGATAATGCTGATTCAACATTACACCCTATGCTTGAAGTGTGTTATTCAATTATTACTGAGACAGGAAAAATTAGCGTAAACAGCAGTACGGCTTTAGTTTATCCAAATCCAACTTCAGGACAATTTACAGTCAATGTTGAAGATGAAGTGAACGGTAATACTGTGATTGAAATTTATAATGCTTCTGGTCAACTAGTTGCGAGTGCTTTGAGTGCAGGTAATGTAGTTTCATTCGACGCATCAAATTATTCAAAAGGATTGTATTTTATTAAAGTTATCAAGAAGGGATCTACAGAAACTATAAAATTAATAGTTGAATAAAGATTCAGAATCACAAGTGAAAAGCTAAGAGGTATTCCTCTTAGCTTTTTTTATTTTGCAGCTATTGCTTTAGCACATTTTTGGCCATCGATAGCTGCGCTCATAATTCCTCCAGCATAACCAGCTCCTTCACCACAAGGATACAGGTTGCTAATTTGAGGGTGTTGCAAGTTTTCTTTATTTCGTGGTATCCGAACTGGAGAACTCGTTCTTGATTCAACTCCATGAATTACCGCATCATTGCTTAAAAAGTTACGCATCTTTTTTCCAAAGTCCTTAAATCCAAGTCGCAGTGCTTTGTGAAATTTTTCTGGTAGAACCTCACACATGTCAACCGATGTTATTCCTGGCTGGTAACTGGTTTTAGGTAAGTCGCTTGACGTTTTACCTTCCACGAAATCTTTTAATCTTTGTGCAGGTGCTGTTTGTGTTTTACCTCCTAATTCAAATGCTTTTTGCTCAATAGTACTTTGAAACTTCATTGCAGCTAATGGCCCCAATCCATTATAAATACCCCAGTCTGATTCATCCACGGGGACCACAATTCCTGAGTTTGCGTAAGGGTTATTTCGTTTACTTGGGGACCAGCCATTGGTAACGATTTCACCAGGACTGGTAGCACATGGAGCAATAATTCCTCCAGGACACATGCAAAAACTGTACACTGCTTTTTCACCTGTCTGAGCCACTAAACTATAGGAGGCAGGAGGGAGTAGTTCACTTCTTTCCGCAGCATTATATTGCGCTTGGTCAACCACTATTTGAGGATGCTCAACTCGAACACCCAAGGCAAAGGGCTTGTTTTCAATTAATATATTTTTATCATGTAAAAGCCTAAAGATATCCCTTGCTGAATGACCTGTAGCTAAAATGATATTTTGTGCTTCAAGCTCTTTGTTTCCGTTTATAATTGCCGTTGTTATTTTGTTGTCCTTAACAATGACATCTGTCAATTTACAATTGAACATGACTTCTCCACCACACGAAATGATGTGATCTCTCATGGAAGTAATAATTTCAGGTAATTTATTTGTCCCGATATGAGGGTGAGCATCTATTAAAATGTTTTCCGTAGCACCAAAGGCAACAAGCTGTTTTAATACTTTATTTACATCTCCCCGTTTGTTTGAACGAGTATATAGTTTTCCGTCCGAATAGGTTCCGGCACCTCCTTCACCAAAACAGTAGTTTGATTCAGGGTTGACGATGTGTTCTTTATTAATAGCA
>JBLIBC010000013.1:0-22201 GCA_047632015.1 Glaciecola sp. | reverse complement strand
GTTTGAAAATGTGGTAGGGGTTACTTATTTGGGTTCTGCAGGTTGTGAAAGTTGCAATGGATTGGCTTTAGCAGGACTAGATCCTTTGACTACAAAGAACATGATTATTTCTTTTGGAGCTTCAGGGAGTGATAGAGATTTTTCAGAAGGAGCTGGTTATACTATGGTGGGAACTACGAAAACAGTCAATGGAGGCGGTGGGTATTTAGGTTTTTCTGAGAAAGATGGTATTGCATCTGGAACGCAGTACATAACAGGTACTACTGCTTTACAAACAGCCCCCTTTGGTTTAAGCGGACTGGCTGATTTATTTGGAGCTGTGGAGATCGGATTCAGGTTGGTTTCAAACATCGTATTACCGGTGGAATTATTGTCCTTTGATGGTCATGCAGAAGAGATGGACAATACATTAAATTGGAGCACAGCTGCTGAAATTAACAACGACAGATTTGACATAGAACGCAGTGAAAATGGTTTAATTTGGGATAAAATTACTGAGGTGTACGGACAAGGAAATACCTCCACACAGCACGATTACTCTTATTTCGATAAAAATGCGGAGTGTGATAATTGTTATTACAGGTTAAAACAAGTTGACTTTGATGGAGAATATGAATATTCAGGTGCTATTTTATTAGTTGTTGAAAGAAAAAAAGGATTTAATGTTTATCCAAACCCAGCAATTGATAATGTGACTGTAGACATGTCAGAAGCAGAAGGAGTTATATCATTATACAATTCAAGTGGTCAACTACTTATGTCGGTGCAAAATTCGGTCATTGGAAAGAACAAACTGAATGTTTCTTCATTGACCAGAGGACATTATTACATTGTAGTGCGTTTTGCTGATCGAATTGAAACTAGGCGTTTAGTTAAGCTGTAATTAACTCTTTGCACTTCTGTAATAATCAACAAAAAGATAAGTGTGTGCACAAAGTAATGAAGCACTCAAAAAGACATGGATTGGTTGGGCTGCTCTGGGAACTTCAAAATAACTCATGACAATTCCCGAAGTAATTTCTAGGAGGAAGATAACTACTAACCATTGCGTATTTTTTTTGAGTCTCGAGTTTTCCCTCCAATGTTTTTGAATTTTACTGATTGCGAGAATGGTTAAAAACATATACACAATGGAAAAGGAGCGATGTGCTAAAAATTGAAACCCAGCTTCATCAATCCAAAAATCCCTGGTAATTGATAATTCATTGTAAAACCTATCGAAAACTTCCCTAAGCTTTGTGCCTAAAGTAAGTTGAACTAACAATGTCAACAAGGAAAATCCCACAAGGTTTACTGCTGAAATACCTGTGCTGATTTGTTTTTTTTCTTTGGTGTAAGCCAAAATTATAGTCATTATAAAAACCAGTAAAAAAGCGGCGTATAAATGAATGGATATTTTAGTAGGAGACAGTTCAGAATCCACCACTAAACGTCCTAGCCAAGCTTCAAACCCAATGAGTAATATGGTTAAAATAGACAAAGAGACGTGCAGTTTTTTGTAGTTTTTAACGGTGAATGACAACACCAACATGCCCATGGCGAAAATTCCTAATAGCACACTAGCCAACCTGTTTATGTATTCAATGATAGTGTGGGTTGGATTGTATATTACATAGTCGTGTCTTTTGTACAATTCCCATTCGTTTTCATTAAAAGAGCTCTTAGTTTCAATTGCTGATTTAGCAGTCCATAACCCGTCATCATGAATAACCATTTGACCTTCAAAGTAACTTTGGGAATTATTCCAGTTCACTTTGTTTGGGTCTGTAGGAGGAATCAAGTGACCAAAACATTTAGGCCAATCGGGACATCCCATGCCTGAATCAGTGGCTTTAACCAAACTCCCAGCAATGACGACTATCAATAAGCCAACTAAAGTTGCAGTAGTAAAAAATTGATATGCTTTGGTAAATTTATTATTGAGCATTGTATGTACCACTTAAATTAACGGAACTAATGATGTGATCTTTGTTCATAGATTCTTTCCCATGGATTTCAACTGAATTATTCTCCAGGGAGACTTCTACCGATTCAACGCCTCTTTCAAAGATTATCAAGTTTTTCACTGTGGTTGTACAATGGTCACATGACATGCCCGTAATACCTAATTTTATCGTGAACGAACTCATGCTGCAAAACTAGTGATTAAAGTCTTGTAGTTAAAGAAATTAATGTTATATTTGCCGACCAATTTTTATTCACAAATAAGTTTAAATCGATGTACGCAATTGTAGAAATAGCAGGGCAACAATTTAAAGTTGAAAAAGATCAACAAGTATTTGTTCACCGTTTAGAAGCAAAAGAAGGTTCAAAAGTAAGTTTTGACAATGTTCTTTTAGTGGATGACAAGGGAGCAGTAACTGTTGGCGCCCCAGCTGTAAAAGGAGCAAGCGTAAGTGCAAAAGTGCTTTCGCATGTCAAAGGAGACAAAGTTATTGTCTTCAAAAAGAAAAGAAGAAAGGGTTACCAAAAATCAAATGGTCACCGTCAACAATTCACGGAAATCAAGATTGATAAAATAGCAGTTATAGCAGCTGCAACGCCTGCCGCGAAAGCAGCAGCTAAACCAGCTGAAAAAGCATAAAAATATAAGCCATGGCACATAAGAAAGGAGCAGGTAGTACATCAAACGGAAGAGAATCGAGGTCACCTAGACTTGGTATCAAAAAATTTGGTGGACAGGAAGTAATTTCTGGTAACATTATTGTTCGTCAAAGAGGAACAAAACATCACCCTGGTGATAATGTAGGAATGGGAAAAGATCACACTTTGTTTGCATTAGCTGACGGTGTAGTACGGTTCAGAAAAAGAGCAAACGAAAGATCGTTTGTTTATGTGGATCCTATTCAAGCATAAGCCAAGTAAAGGGTTATTAAAATTTTTTAAAAAAGGCTGTTCGTTTGGGCAGCCTTTTTTTGTTGACATGTGTTATTAAAATTTCATGAAGAAAATTGCAATATTAGGTTCGACGGGTTCCATTGGGACACAAGCTCTTGAAGTTATTGAAGAACAAAAGGAGTTCTTTCAAGTCGAGGTGCTTACAGCCAATCGAAACGGAGACTTGTTAATTGCGCAGGCTAAAAAATACAAACCTAATGCGGTGGTTATTTCTGATGAGGCTCAGTATCAAAAAGTAAAAGATGCTTTGTGGGAGGATGACATTAAGGTGTATTGCGGAGAACAAGCATTGGAAGAGGTGGTTCAAATGAAGGAGATTGATGTGGTATTAACTGCATTAGTGGGTTATTCAGGATTAAAGCCAACTATTTCAGCTATTAAAGCAGGAAAGCACATTGCCTTAGCGAATAAGGAAACTTTAGTTGTTGCTGGTGAGTTAATTAACGAATTGGTTGCAAAACATAAGGTTAACTTGTATCCTGTGGATAGTGAACATTCAGCTATTTTTCAATGTCTAACGGGAGAGTTTATGAACCCGATTGAAAAGATTTGTTTAACAGCAAGTGGAGGTCCTTTTAGAGGGTATTCTCCGGAACAACTTGCTCAAGTAACGAAAGCACAAGCATTAAAGCATCCGAATTGGGACATGGGAGCTAAAATCACAATCGATTCTGCGTCGATGATGAACAAGGGCTTGGAAGTTATTGAAGCCAAATGGTTATTTGATTTAAAGCAAGAACAGATTGATGTGATTGTACATCCGCAAAGTGTTGTGCACAGCATTGTTCAATTTGAGGATGGAAGCATGAAAGCTCAAATGGGTTTACCTGATATGAAGCTTCCAATACAATATGCTTTAACATATCCGGAAAGGTTAAAAAACGATTTCACACGATTTAACTTTTTGGATTATCCTTCCTTGACTTTTGAAGCACCCGATCCGAAAACTTTTCGTAATCTTGCACTGGCCTTTAAAGCAATGGAAATGGGGGGAAATGCACCATGCATTTTGAATGCAGCAAATGAGGTGGCGGTAGACGCGTTTTTAAAGGATAAAGTAAGTTTTGTTGGTATGTCGAATTTGATCGAAAAATGTTTGGGAAGTGTTGATTTTGTTAACAAACCAAACCTTGAAGATTACGTGAACACTGACAATGAAACTAGAATACAAGCAAATACTTACATCAAAAATTAATTAATGGAAATTGTAAATCAAATAGGACAACTTTTATTCAGCTTATCGTTTTTAATTATTCTCCATGAAATGGGGCATTTTATTCCTGCTAAGTTGTTTAAAATTAAGGTGGAAAAGTTTTACTTGTTTTTTGATCCTTATTTTTCGTTGGTAAAAAAGAAAATTGGTGAAACAACTTATGGAATTGGTTGGTTGCCTTTAGGTGGATACGTTAAAATAGCGGGAATGATTGATGAGAGCATGGATAAGGAAGCCATGGAAAAGGAACCAGAAGATTGGGAATTTAGATCCAAGCCAGCATGGCAAAGGTTGGTCGTGATGTTGGGAGGAGTTACAGTAAACGCAATTTTGGCTGTTGGAATTTTTATCATAGTGATGTTTGTTTGGGGACAAACAGTAGTTCCAAATAAAAGTTTAGCAGACGGAATATGGGTAACCAATGATTCTTTGTCTGTTGAATTAGGAATGCAAACAGGTGATAAAATCATTGCAATTGACAATGAAAATTGTGAAGATGTTGATGTTACAAAAGTAATGAACAACTTAATTTTCAGTAAAACAATGACCATTGAAAGAAATGGTAAGCGTTTTGAGCATCAGTTTCCAGACAACTTCATTGAATTATTACAAGCGAATAAGGACAAAGGAAAGTTGTTTGAATTAAGGATGCCTTTTGAAATAGGGGAAGTTCCTGACAGTGGAAATGCCTATAATGCAGGACTTTTGAAAGGGGACGTGGTATTGCTTGCTGACAGTGTGCCAATAAAGTACTTTGATGAATTTAAAACTTATTTAGAACGTAGAAAAGGTGAGTCGGTTTCCTTGACAGTAGAACGGGAAGGAAGAAATGTCCCGTTAAATGTGAATGTTAACGAGAAAGGAAAAATCGGAATTGCTGTGAGTTTCATCAGTTTAGAGCAATTAACCGAGGAAGGGATATTAGAGGTAAAGAACATAAAATACAGCTTTTTAGAGGCGATTCCTGCAGGGTTTGCTGAAACTGGATTCATGCTTCAACTGTACACTAAAAATTTCATGAAGATATTTGACTTTAAATCTAAAGCTTATAAGTCTGTAGGTGGTTTTAAAGCTTTTGGAAGCATGTTCTCAAAAACTTGGGACTGGGAGTCAACATGGAGAAACACAGCTTTCATTTCCATTATTTTGGCGTTCATGAACTTGTTACCTATTCCAGCTTTAGATGGAGGACATGCCATGTTCTTAGGTTACGAAATTTTGACGGGAAGAAAACCACACGAAAAATTAATGGAGTACGCACAAATCGCGGGAATGATTTTATTGTTACTTGTTGTGGTCGCAGCTAACATTAACGATTGGATTTAACTTACTAAATTGTTGCCATGAACATCCCCTTACTAAAAGACATTTGTGAAGTAGCAGGAGCACCTGGATTTGAAAACAGAGTTCGCGAAATGGTACTCAAAGAAATAACGTCCTTAGTGGATGAGGTTTCTGTAGATAACATGGGGAATGTCATTGCATTAAAAAAAGGCAAGGAGGATAAAAAAGTCATGGTTGCTGCACACATGGATGAAATAGGATTCATAGTGACGCACATTGATGACAATGGTTTCTTGAAATTTCACACATTAGGAGGGTTTGATCCTAAAACTTTGACTGCGCAACGTGTTATCATTCACGGTAAAAAGGACATCATGGGTGTAATGGGTGCAAAGCCTATTCACGTTATGACTGCTGCTGAAAGAACGAAAGCCCCTGTAATGAGTGACTATTTCATTGATTTAGGCATGAGCAAAAAAGAGGTCGAAAAATACATTACAGTAGGTAATCCAATTACCAGAGAACGAGGCTTGATTGAAATGGGAGATTGTGTGAATTGCAAATCTTTGGATAACAGGGTGTCGGTATTCATCCTTATTGAAACGCTAAAAAAATTAAAAGGAAAAAAAATTCCTTATGATTTATATGCCACGTTTACTGTTCAAGAAGAGGTTGGAATTAGAGGAGCACAAGTAGCAACATTATCCATTCAACCTGATTATTCTTTTTGCGTAGACACTACAATTGCTTTTGACGTACCTGGTGCTCAAGCACACGAAAAAATAACGGAATTAGGTAAAGGAGTTGGAGTAAAAATAATGGATTCCAGGACCATATGTGATCCGCGCATGGTGACTTTCATGAAAGAAGTTGCTGACGATAAAAAAATCACTTGGCAACCGGAAATACTAACTGGCGGAGGCACCGATACTATGGCACTTCAACAAATGACAGCAGGAGGTTCTATTGCAGGTGCTATTTCGGTTCCAACAAGGCACATTCATCAAGTGATCGAAATGTGTAATAAAAAGGATATTCAAGGATCTATCGATTTATTAACTGCTTGTATTTTGGGTTTGAAAAAGCTCAAGACTACTCATTAGATTACAAAGACTGTTGACTTGAGTTTAGGAGTTGAATGAACGCAGTAAGTCTATCATTCCCAATTCACCCTGTACAGTTGGTATGTCGAATTTACTAATCTTGTGAAAGGCTAGCTCGTTACCAGTAGAAGGTCCAATAGCTATTATTTTTTTTGTTTTGTCGACTTTGTGGCTGGCAAAATAACTCCTGACGCTGCTTGGACTAGTAAAAATTACAACGTCAAAATCAGGAATATTTAAGTCCTTTTTCTTTTCTGTATTGTACACTACTAAATCATGTGTTTGTTGCACATTTTCAAAAGCTTTCTGGATTGTTCTATTACTAATGTTTGATATTGGGAATAAACATGTTTGAGGACCTAGTAGTTCTGAAAACTGTTGTGCCGTTTCACGAATATCTATATTGTCACCAACAAAATCGATATTTTTAACATGCGCTTTAAGAGCTCGTGCTGTTGCTTTTCCAATGCAAGCAATCTTGTGTCCATTTAGTTGATAGCCCAGTTTGAAATAATACTTTACCGCATTTTTAGAACTAAAAAACAACCAATCAGCTAAAGGAGCATCTAGTTTATCAGCTTCAGTAAATTTAATTAAAGATTCCCCAGTGATTTCCCAGTTTTCGGGAAGTAGTTTGCTCTTGAAAAGACTTGAGATAGAAAGGTCTTTGGTGATGAAAACTTTTAAATTAAGATTTTTTTTTTAAGTGCTTCAACCATCGTAAGGGAAGCTGTGTCGCGATTCTTAGTGACAAAATGAGCTCTGTTGACTATGCCATTGTCTTGACCTAGTGCGCCCCAAACATGATACTCATCATCCTCTTTTTCACAGTATACTCCTAAAGGCAATTGACAACCTCCAGAAAATATTTTTAAGACCCCTCTTTCTACTTTAATCCGTTCCCTGACATCAGCATCGTTTAACTTCGATACGATGTAGTTTGTATTTTTATCACCAATCCTAATTTGTAAACCTAGTACTCCTTGCGCAGGAGCAGGGATAAATTCTTTTGGATTCAATTGCTCTATGTGAAAGTCACTTAAATCAATTTTCAGTCTATTTAATCCGGCAGTTGCCAGCATGATTGCGTCATAATTTCCATCACGAAGTTTGTCTATTCTAGTAGGAACATTTCCCCGGAGATCAACTAATTCTATGTCTTTTCTAAATCCTAAAAGTTGGGCTTTTCTTCTTGCCGATGAGGTGCCTACTTTTGCTCCTGACTTTAAAGATAAATACTGCGATTCGTCCACAGCATCTTTTTTTATTATTAGTGTATCTGTAGGGTTTTCACGGTAACTAACCGCTGCAATTTCTAATCCAGGAACCTCAGCGGTCTCAAGATCCTTAAACGAATGAATTGCTAAATCCACTTTATTGGATAAAAGAGCTTCTTCAATCTCTTTGGTGAAAAATCCTTTACCTTCCATTTTTTCAAAACTGAGGTGCTGAATTTCATCACCTCTGGTTTTGATAATATCAATGACTACTTCGCAACCTAACTCTTCCAATTGACCCTTAACAAAGTGTGCTTGCCACAAGGCCAAATCACTCCCTCTAGTTCCTATTGTAATTGTTTGCTTAGCACTCATTTTAGCTCAATTAAGCTGAATTTCTACTAGCGTTTATACTTCCAAAAAACGCTCGAATGATTGCCTTTTCATACGATGGCAATAATTCAGTGTTTTTAGCCTCGCCTTTTTCAATGGCTTTTAATTGCATTAAAGCGTACTGCTGTAAAGTAATTAAAGGCAAAATGATATTCTCTCTTAATTCAATAGACGAGCTGATGTTTGGACTTTTTTCTAACAATGTTTCTTGTCCTGATATTTCCAACAACAACCTCTTAGAAGTTTCGTATTCAGAATAAATCCATTTCCAAAACTCACCAAATTTCGGATCATTTTCTAAGTATGCTGAAAGCGGGAAGTACGTTTTACTTAACGATTGCATGCTGTTTTCAACCAATGTTCGAAAGAACAATGATTTATTATAAAGAGCTTTTACTTCATTTAATTTTCCTTGGTCTTCGTACGATTTTAGTGCAGCACCAAAACCAAAGAATCCGGGAACGTTTTGTTTCATTTGACTCCAAGCTCCAACAAAAGGAATTGCTCTTAAATCTTCTAATTTTAATTTAGCTTCCTTTTTCCTTTTTGAAGGTCTGGAACCGACATTTGTTTTTCCGTAAAACTTCAAGACACTAACATCTTCCAAGTATTCTACAAATCGTGGATGCGCTTTGAAGTCACAATAGGTAGTGTAACTCTTATTAGCTAAATCATCAATTAAAATTTTTTGTTTGTCATTTAATTCAGCTACATCGCCTTTAAATACAGAGTTTTCTAGACCTGCACAAAACAATTGTTCCATGTTGTATTGGCTAGAATTTAAAGTTCCAAAGTTAGAACTTATTGTTTGGCCTTGGATAGTCAGTTGAATTTCGTGATCGTCAATGTTTTTTCCCAATGAGGAGTAAAACTTATTGGTGTTTCCTCCACCTCTAGCTGGTGGTCCACCACGTCCGTCAAAGAATACTACCTTGACACCGTTGTCCCTTGCGATCGTGCTTAAGTTTTCTTTTGCTTGGAATATAGACCAGTTAGCTTTTAAATACCCACCATCTTTTGTTCCGTCAGAGAAACCTAACATCACATATTGTTTCATGTCACGTTTCGCTATGTGCGCACCATATGTTTTGTGTTTGTACAACTCATCCATGATTTTGTTTGCGTTTTTCAAATCGTCAATCGTTTCAAAAAGAGGCACAATATCAAAAGTCATTTTATCAGCTTCCCAACCACAAATCCTAGCTAAGGCATATACTTCCATCATGTTCAATGCACTTTGAGTGTTTGAAATGATATACCTGTGACAAGCCTCAATGCCATTTTCTTCCTGTATGGTTTTAAGTGCGTAAAGCGACTTTAATGTTTGCCTTGTTAATCCTTCTTCAAATATTTCAGGATCAATAGTACCTTCAAGTGTAAGTAGTGCTTTGATTTTAGCTTTTTCAGAAAGAGAGTCGTAGTCCTGAGGAATCGTTCCTTTGACGTCTGTTTGTCCGCTAGCCATTGCCTTGAATACATCATCTAAAGTCTCAATGTGAATGCTAGAATCTTGACGAATATCCATAGAAGTAAAGTGGAACCCAAACATTTTCACTTTGATAATAAAGTCTTCTAAGCCCTCTAAAAACAATCCTTGGTGATGTTCTATCACGTAGTCGCGGATGTTTTGTAAGTCAGTAATTAAATCACCTTTGTCTTTGTAGCGGCTTCCTCTTGTGTTAAAGATAGTGTTACTAAGTTTGTGATATACTTTTTCAACAGCTTCATCAACCCCTGTAAAAGTTAATCTTTTTCTCATCTTTTTTGCATCGCGGAAATAACAAATGAAAATTTTATGTTTCAATTCTCGAGCAACATCCAACGTGCTTTCTGAGGTTACAAATGGATTACCATCCCTGTCTCCACATGGCCAAAAACCAATACTTACAATGTCTTTGTCATAATCTTTGATTCCATGCTTCAACAATTCCTTTCGAACTCTTTTATGAACGTTTGCAACGGAGTGGTAAAAAACATTTTCTAAGTACCACATTAACCTAACAGCTTCATCATAAGGAGTAGGTTTTTCTTTACTTACAAAAGCAGTTCGCCCAAGTTGTTGTAACAGGTCATTAATGGATTTCAAATTGTTAGTCCTGATAGCTTGCTCCAATTCATTAATAATTGACAATACTCTTCCTGGGTAAAATTGAGTTGGATGAGCAGTAAGTACTACCCTTACTTTAAAGTCTTCCAATTTTTTAAGTAACCTATCAGTTTTGTTTTGACTTTGCGATCTCCGGAACAAAAACTTCACAGTTCCATTTCCGTTCAAATCGTTTATTTCTTCAAAAGCTGCATCTTCCACTGCATCAAACAAAACAACTTGACGTTCAATGTATTGGATGAATTTAAAAAGCAAGCTTAATTTTTCTTCATCAGACTCAGCTGTAGTATGGTTTTTAAAGAACTTATTTACAATTTCTTGCGGGTTCATTTTAGCCGCAAATCCTTTTTCACATTCATGAAATAAAACAGGCAGTAAAACACCTGTATTGGTAATTTCTTCAAATGGAAGTGTAAGAAATAAGCTGTTAAAAATTTGATATTTTATAGCAATTTTATCTTGGAATTTACTCGTAGTTTCGCTCATATTTATTGAAATAAGGTTGAGTACCAAATTTATCAATAATATACTCAAACCTCGTAGCTTTTAATGAGTTTTCACTTGCTGTTTGCTCCTTTATATCTGATATTTTACAGAAATGAGGAATAATAATATTTTAATATTAATTGCTTTAATGTAGAAAGACGATTTGGGGTAAAATTTTTAACGAAGCTAAATACAAATGGAATATCTGAATTTGATGAAAAAGAACTTATTTCCACAAGGGCATTTTTGTGAGTTTTACAGTTTCTCCAAAAAATATTTTTGTGGATTCTTCAAAGGAAGTCGTGTAATCAGAAACAAAGAAAAGATGCTTTTCCGATTTTTTATTGCTTAAAATCTTAAGTTTTGATAACTGTTTTTTTAGTGCATTAGCAACAATCTTGGCACTGTTAATAACCTCTATTTTTTGATTAGTAGAGGCATAAAAGTCTTTTATTTCGTGTTCAATAATAGGGTAGTGAGTACATCCTAAAATCAAGCTGTCGATGTTTTGAATGTTACTTTTTGATAGGTAGGATGCGATGATGCTCCTACTTATATTATTACTATAAAACCCCTCTTCAATCATTGGCGCAAGTAATGGTGTGGCTACTGAAGCTACTTGCAAATTATTGTTGTTCTTATGAATCAAATTCGGGTAAATTCGGGAATTGGTGGTTCCCTTGGTAGCAATGATTCCGACTTTTTCGTTTGAATTATTGTTTGCAACATGATCCACCACTGGTTGGATGACGTTTATTAAAGGAAACCCTGCTGGTAGGTGTTTTTTTAAACTAGTCGCACATGCAGATGACGCAGTGTTACAAGCAATTACCAGTGCTTTGCAATTGTGAGTAAGTAAATAATCTGAAATTTCTTCACAATATTTTTGAACAGAGCCCCTTTCTTTGTCACCGTAGGGAAAATGAGCAGTGTCTCCGAAATAGATTAATTGCTCATCAGGGAGTAGTGTCGTTATTGCCTTGGCAACAGTTAACCCTCCAATTCCGCTATCAAAAACGCCAAGTGGTTTTTGACTTGACATTGCTATCTGATTGGAGTTCCGGTTGGTTTAGGTAAACCAAGATTTGTTCGTACTTTTTCGGTGATGTCTATTCCTCCTTTGTTGTACAATAAACCACTTGCGTCAAAAACATAAGTGTAACCTTCAGCTTTTGAAATATCTTGAATAGCAACTTCTAGTTTTGCTCGTATCGGCTGCATGAACTCAGCTTGTTGAGCTTGAAAAGCCTGATCGTACTGCTGTGGAAGTACTTCTAATTGTTGTTGCTGTTCTCTCAATGATTCCTCTCTCATTTTAACCATGATTTTTGACAAAGAATCCTTTTGAATTAAATACTCTTGGTAGTTATTGTTTAATTCTTGTTGCTTTTTTTGCAAGTCTAATTGCATCTCTTTTTGTAATTGTTCCAGTTTTATTTCAACAGAATCTTTTACAATAAGTTGTTGCATCAACTCAACAGTATTTACATGAGCTAATTTTAGTGTTTGCGCATCAGCAGAACTAAAAGAAGCGAATAATATAACGGAGCTAATTACTAATTTAAAAGCAAATGCGCTGACTAAAGTTTTTGTGTTGATTTTCATTTTCATTATTTTAAAATTGCTGTTTTTATTACCGGTTTACAAATATCCCAATTTTTTCATGACATCCTGCGTTTTGTCGAACTTTTCGTTGTAGTAAAGTATCGACGCGTCAGACGATACATCTAACATCAAAGAAAATCCTTTTTTTTCCCCAATGGCTTCAACTGCGGAGTATACTTTGTCTTGAATAGGTTTCACTAATTTTTGACGCTCTGTGTATAAGTCCCCTGCTTCACCAAACCGCTTTGTTTTTATGTCTTCAAGTTTGGTTTCAGCAGCTTTTATTTGTAATTCTTTTTTGTCTCTCATTTCTTGAGACAACAAAATCTTATCTGCTTGATAGGATCCGTATAATTTCGTAATCTCTTGTTTTTGATCAGTAATTTCTTTCATGTACTGCTTTGATAATTCATTCAGTTTTTCCTGCGCTAATTGGTATTCAGGAATCTTACTTAATACCAATTGTACGTTTACAAAACCTGTTTTTTGTCCGTAGCTTGTTGTTCCTAAAACAAATAACAGACCAATTATTAAAATGAACTTTCTTTTTAGCATAATTCAATTTTTAATGATTACCAACCGCTTAAATTTCCACCAAAAGTAAAAGTAAATTGACCTGGTGTTGATTTAAATAAGCTTTCATTCGCAGTATTGTTGGCAGGGTTGAAAGGAAACCCGTAGTCAAAGCCTAACATTCCTATCATAGGTAAAAACAACCTGACTCCTGCACCAGCAGTTCTTTTAACGTCGAACACGTCAAATTCTGATATTTTCGAATATGTGTTTCCCGCTTCCAAAAATCCTAAAGCATAAACTGTTGCCTGAGGCTGTAATGATATTGGGTACCTTAATTCCATTGTGTATTTAACTGCAGCAACTCCTCCGTTTAATGCATCACCTTTGTATACTACATTTGTTGAACTCGCATCACTGTATCCACGCAGAGGAATAATTTCTCTTCCATCAATATTAAATCCTGACAATCCACTTCCACCCATGTAATACCTTTCAAACGGCGAAACTCCAATGTCTTTGTTCCACGCAAACATGACTCCAAAATTTACTTTATTGTATAGTACAAGCTTTTCAACTAAGGTGGTATACCAAGCTGCATGAACTTTGTGTTTGTGGTATTCTATCCATTTGAATTTTTCATTATCTGGAAGCACCTTGTAATCAGTTCCTGGGTTTAATAATGAACCAGGGAACGAACTTTGAGAGCTCAGCTGGATTTCACTTCCTGAACGAGGATAGATTGGCTGATCTACGCTACTCCGAGACAGTGTAACCTTAACGTTAGCATTGTTGTAAAACCCTTTTTCTAAACTTAGTCCAGGATAATTGTCTACGTCATAATATTGATAGCCTAAACTTCCCTGAAGTCTAAAGAAATTGTCAGGCTTCCTTAGTCTTGTTCCTAAGCCAATGTTCACACCATATATGTATTGGTGGCCATCAGTTGAAGTTGCATTAAGTCGTGTATTATACAACGAGACACTTAATGCGGTAGGCTTTTTACCACCAAGCCAAGGCTCAACGAAACTAAAGTTAAAACTAGAATAAAACCGCCCACTAGACTGTGCTCTTAAACTTAAAGATTGACCATCACCAGCCGGTATTGGCTGCCATGATTTTTTATTAAAAAAGTTTTTGGTGGAGAAATTAGTAAAACTAACCCCTAATGTTCCCACAATGGTTCCTGCTCCAAATCCACCTTGAAGCTCGAACTGATCCGAAGGTTGCTCTTCCACAACATATTCAATGTCTACGGTACCAGTAGCTGGATTAGGACTTGGATTAACTTGTAGTTTTTCAGGGTTGAAATACTTTAAATTGGCTAATTCTCTTTGAGATCGGATGATGTCCGAACGTTTAAATAATTCTCCAGGTTTGGTGTAAATTTCTCGAAGTATTACGTGGTCACTTGTTTTGTTATTACCTACAATGGTTACTTTACCTATAACGGCTTGCCCACCTTCATATATTTTGATTAAAACATCTACAGAGTCCTTGGTAACACTAGTTTCAATTGGGTTTACGTTAAAAAACAAGTAACCATCGTCCAAATACAAGGAGCTTATGTCAGCACCTTGCGGATCCATGGTAAGCATTTGATTTAATTTATCGGTGTCGTAAACATCACCTTTTTTAATGTCTAAATATTTAGCCAGCTGCTCATTTGTGAATTTTGTATTTCCATCAAATTTGATGTCTCTGAAATAATACCTTTTCCCCTCTTTAATTGTAATGTCAAGTTTTAGCTTTTTTTCATCAATCCAAGACACAGTATCTTTTGTAATAACAAAGTCCCGAAAACCGTATTTTTTATATTCTTGTATCAGTAGTTCTTTCCCTTCTTCATAATCTAAAAGGTTGTAATCGCTTGTTCTAAAAGGGTTAAACCATTGGAATACTTTTACTTCACCCATCGACTTTCTTAATTTCTTGTCAGGGAGAGAAGTGTTTCCGTTAAAACTAATTTCACCCACTTTCACTTTGTGTCCACGGTCTATCGTTACTTTTAAAGTGGTGTAAAGTGAATTGGTAGAATCTAGGGTTGAGCTAATACTAATCACTGGCTTAAACCTACCAGTTTCAGCGTAATAATCCTTAACCAGCTTTTTAACAAGCATTTCACTGTTAGCATTATGGGATTTGAAAAGGATAGCCTTCAAGGATTCTTCCAGATCTTCCCTTTCTGATTTTTTTACGCCAACGACTTCAAATTCATTAATTTGGGCTTTCTCCACTACTTTGATAACAAGAGCTATGTTTTCTCCTTCAATTTTTGCGATATAAATCTGAATGTCAGAAAACAAAGATGCGTTCCATAATTTTTTAATTGCGTTTGGAATATCGTCCCCAGGTATTTTAATGTAATCACCGTAAGCAAGACCACTTCTAAGGATAATCATTGCTTTATCCCTCTTGTTTCCTTCTACTTCAATGTCTCCAATTTTGTATTTTTTAATTTCTTGCGCAGATTCTTGACTAATCACATTGGTGGAAAACAGCAAGATTAAAATAAAGGTAAGTTTGAAAAATTGATTCAAAGGAGATTTTACGGTCATATTAATTCGGTTTTTCCTTTGTTAATTGTTCACTGGTTTTTCCAAACCTTCTTTCTCTTTTCTGAAAACCAACAATAGCATCATAAAAATGATCTTCAGTAAAGTCTGGCCACATCACTGGAGTGAAATATAGCTCAGCGTATGCTAATTGCCAAAGTAAAAAGTTACTTATTCTATGCTCTCCTGAAGTTCTGATCATTAACTCTGGATCAGGAATTCCTTGCGTTGAAAGAGACGATGCAAATTGATTGTCATCTATTTGATCTATTTCTAGCTCACCATTTTTTACCTTAGTTGCTATGTTTTTTGTTGCTTCGATAATTTCCCATTTCGCACTGTAGTTAAGTGCAAGCACCAATGTCATGTGGTCGTTGTCTCTTGTTTCTTGAATAGCTTCTTCCAGCTTTGATTGACATTTATTGGGAAGTTTACTCCTGTCTCCTATACTTAGTAATCGGATGTTGTTTTTATTCAAGGTTTTAGTCTCTTTTTTAATGGTATTAACTAATAATTCCATTAACCCATCCACCTCTTCTTGCGGACGGTTCCAATTTTCAGTTGAAAAAGCATAAAGTGTAATGTATTTGATGTTTGCCTTTGCGGCAGCTTCAATTGTGGATTTTACAGTTTTAACCCCACTCTTGTGACCAAATATTCGAAGTTTTCCTTTGAGTTTTGCCCACCTACCATTGCCATCCATGATGACAGCCACGTGCTTAGGTAAATTATTTTTGTCGATATCTTCTAATGAAGCCATTTAATCAGTCAAAAAAGGGTCAAAAAATCGTTTAAAAGAACACAAAAATACCAAAATTAAACGCAATGAGTTCAGCTTTTGCGGAAATTTAACAAAATCTGTTTCTGAGCAGTAATTACTATCTTGAAATGAAACTATTGTTGTCTGCATACTACCTTTGATGTTATGTTGATAGCCAGTGAAAGTCCTGAATAAATAAACCAATCTTTGTTGTAGATATTGCCTCGTTGAAAATTGCTAATACTTCCTGTTGAACCATCTTTACTTGTAACTTGTTGACCGGTGAAATAACCGCTCACGTCATCGAGATAATCAGTATATGTTTTCCTGATTCCCCACTCAAAGCCTAAAATCACTTTTCCCGTTCGGTATTTCCAACCCACTCCCATAGGTATTGAAGCTTGATATTTTTTATAATTTACACCTTCCGACTGAGTTTTTGGATCATGATAAAAATATCCAAAACCGAGAAATGCATAAGGAGTGTAGAGTGAACTTTTTGGATCAAGGTGGGTAAAGTTTAAGAAGTTAAGTTCTGCAGTTACGGATAATTCATATATTGTAGACGAAAAGTTTTGATTCCTGATTGATTCGAAGCTACCTGAGGAATTGTTGTCGCTACCTTCAATTGGTACATAGTGGAATGATGTTTTAAGGGAAATTCTGTCGTCGTAATTGTAACGATAAAACAATCCTCCTGCTAGATTGAAAGGAATGAAGTGAGTTTGATTGAGCTCCCCTAAATAATAAGAGTCGCCAACTGTTAGCCCAATTTCATTACTAGTTGTAGGTGTTTGAGCCACACCAGCAACAGAAATTAATATTATAATATAAAGAATGTTTTTTTTCACAGTTACGTCCTTAAGACCAGATCAATAGGATTCCTGTTTTTGATTGCGTCAGTTATGTTTCATAAAAAAGCCTAAACGTTTAAGTTTAGGCTTTTAGTATCTTTGAATTGAATATTATCGGAATTTTGGTAAACCTCCTCTTGTCGTTTGCAAGGTGTAATTAACAGTCACAATTAAAAACATAAAAGAATCATTATCGGTAGGATCACCACGCTGTTGATTAGGTCCAGCCCCATTCCAAGCCCCCTGAGTTGGGTCTGCTAAATATGCCGCAGCTGCACCGTGTTCAGATTCTATAGAGCTATTATTCCAATAAGTAGTACTAGTGTCATCAATGTAATCTGTAAATGTTTTTCTTTTTCCGTATTCTGCGCCTATCAATAATTTTCTAGAAATTTTATATTTCAATCCTAATCCAATTGGAATAGCAACCGAAATTCTACTGTATGGTCTTCTTGTTTCAGCGATGTACTGTCCCTCTGTCCCTATTTTTTTTAACGAAGTCCATTCCCCATCTTGCGCCTTTCCTCTAGGGTTAAACCAAAAACCAGATAATCCGAAAAAACCATAAGGATATAATCCTTGAGCTTTTCGTCCTCTAATCCCTCTTAATCTAAACCTGTGACCTGCTTGTTCCTTTTTTAAGTAAAATTCATATTGCGCTGCGAATTCAACTATGTAGGATTTAAAATGTATGCTTCTTTGACTTCTAAATATATCCTTTGTGAGCGCGTCATCTCCAGCCACTGCACCAATGGTAAATCCAGCTTTTACAGCTGTTTGAGGTGTGATTTTATAACGTAATCCGAGATTTAAAGCAGGACGAGTAAGTTTTAATTCTAAATCTTTGTAAAAATCTGTTCCAATTTGATCTGCTCCCCCAAGTTCACCTAAAAAATTAGTGGCTCCAACTCCTCCCACTAATTCATAACGAAATCTTTTCCACCTGTTCCCCTGAGCACTCAAAAGAGCCGGTAAAACAACCAAACAAAGGAGAATAATTGATTTTATTTTCATAGTATCCCAAGTAAAACTTGATATAAGCAGCAAATATAGTTTATATCCCGCTGTTATACAAGTAATCCAATACACTTAGCTCAGACTGTGCAAAAACAAAATTAATTTCTTGAATCTAGTCCCCAAGTAAGTTTGTTCCTTAAAGTAGATAAAAATGAGTGATCTTTTGGACGAACAATGTTCATTGGAAACTCTCCTTTTTCTATAATTAACTCTTCACTGGAGTTTATTGGTGTTGATCGAGAATCTAATGCAACTAAAAATTCATCACCTCTCCCTTCTAATTTTAATTTTATTTTTTTGTCATTTGGAATGATCAAAGGCCTTACATTGAGATTATGAGGTGCAATAGGAGTAATGACGAAAACATTACTTCCGGGCATAATTATAGGCCCAGAACAACTTAAGTTATATCCGGTTGACCCTGTTGGTGTTGAGATTATTAATCCGTCAGCCCAGTAAGAGTTTAGGTATTCATCGTCAACATATGCGTGAATTATCATCATGGAGGAAGAGTCTTTTTTCTGAACCGTCACCTCATTTAAAGCATAATTTAGTTCACCGAATAAATTAGATGAGCTTTTCAGTTTCAGTATACTTCTTGCATCCAAACTGTATTCTCCTTTTAATACGTTTTTTAATGGATTCTCAATTTCTTCTGTAGAAATACTTGATAAAAACCCTAGTCTGCCAGTATTGATACCAAGTACTGGGACGCCGGAGTCTTTTACTAAACACAAAGTGTCTAGTATCGCCCCATCACCGCCTAAACACAACATGAAATCAAACTTTTTTAACTCATCCAATGAATCGAATTTTTCAAAGTTTTCTATTCCAGCAATGTTTTGCTTTAATAGTTCTAAAAATGGCGCATGGATATATACTGTGTTTACTTGTTTGAACTCATTTAAAAAGTTAAACAATTCTTGAAAAATTTTAATTTTTTTCTGATTAAACTGAATGCCGTAAATTCCTATTACCATTTTAACTCAGGTTATTATATTGGGGCAACAAAGCTAATGTAAAAACCATGCTCTTTGTATTTATTTATGGAATATTCAAACCTCCATACTAAATCGTAGAATGTCACAAAATCCAAACCTACTCCAGTACCTAAAAGTAATTCGTTGTCAAGTCTCTTTAAACTGGACAGTTGATTGTGAACATATCCGGCATCCACAAATATGTTACTAAAAACTGCAAAATGAACTTTGCTAAATTTTTCTGTTTTAATAAACGGCACTGTGTAAAGCTTAGGAGTTAAAATTTGATATTTTAAATTCATTTTGGCAGTTCCAGAGAATTGTCCAAATAAAACGTATGGTTCATAACTACGTACATAGTGCTTAAACCCCAAACCATCTTGTAAAAAGAAAGGAATGTCCTCACTCGAAAACGCTTCGGAAAATAATCCATAGGAAAAATACCATCGTGAAGTCAAATAGTGATAACTTCTGTAATTGGAAGTGAACCTCGTAATGTTTATGTTGGATTGATCTATTCCAATCCCATATTTTTTAATTTCAACATCGGCATAAAACCCTTTCAAAGGATAGTTTTTTGAATCACGTTGATCAGTTTTATATAAATAAGTCAATGACATAAATTTCAACCTGTTTTTTCCAATTACAAAATCATCATTTATGTCAACTAGTGCATTCTTTAGTCTCATATCCTGATAATCGAACAAGAAATAGTGCATGGTGTATAAATTACTTCTCCTGTTGTATTCCAACTGGAGGTTGTATTTTTCCAGGAGTATACCTTCGGTATCTTTAGTGTAAACCATTTTGTTCAGGCTGTCTATTCCAGTATGAACCTCATTCTGAGTATTGTATGATAAAGCAACGCTTAACCCTGATTTAGATTTTTTCGTTAAATAAGGTGTTTTATAAAGGATGCCAATTTTACTGTTAAAACCAGTTTTAAATTGAAGTTGTAATTTTTCTTTTCTGCCCCTGAAATTGAAATGAGACACATAAAATCCATAATCAATTCTAGAGAAGTCTTTGTTCTTTAACCACTCCGTAAAGTTTCTTTCCTGAAACTTAAGGATGATTTCAGGCCATATGTACCAGCGTTCAATCAACTCAATTGAGACTT
This sequence comes from Glaciecola sp., assembly GCA_047632015.1. Taxonomy (GTDB): domain Bacteria; phylum Bacteroidota; class Bacteroidia; order Flavobacteriales_C; genus JBLIAZ01. The sequence continues at coordinate 2,096 of JBLIBC010000013.1, read as the reverse complement.
CCGTATGTTCAAGGGTATCCTTGAATTTAATCGTAGCAAAATTAAACAACGCAGTGTTCAGTAAATTCTGTTGACTTTGTTTTATGTGCTCAGGATAATCCTTTTTATCGATGGTGTCATTCAGTAAGAAAGTTAATTCCCTTGTAATGACATGCCTTTTAGTCGTCTTATTACCTGTAATGTTAATTTCCTTGATGATGTCAGCTTGACTGCTAAAAAAACACAGACTGAATATGACGTACATCAGATACTTCATGAAGTACTATAAGTTTAAATAATTCATGAACTGGTCGTATCGACCTTGCATGTCCTCGTCAAACCTGCTTTCGTGATAGCTGTCTTTAATGATGTAGTTGTACCTGTCGAAAGCACTTATAATAGTAGATAAATCCTTTTTGTTAATTTTTAAAACCAACTCAAGCGTCAGCGTATCACTGTTTCCATATACATAGGAGCTTAATATTTTTGCATTGTCACTTTCAACAATTTGTGCGGCTTGAGCTAAAGAATAGTCTCTGTTTTTAACTTCCAGAATTAAAATCCCCCCCGGCTCATTTACATTCGTTAGTTCAGCAAAATTCATTGCTAAGTTTTGTAATGATATTACTCCTAAGTATTCTTTTCCTTCATTAAAAACTGGAACGCACGAAATTTTAAATTCATTTACAAGTGAAATAACTTGATAAATATGTGATTTTTCATCAATTGCAGGTTTGATAAATTGTTTTATCGCTTGGCCAATAATTTGTTTGTGATCATCAATTTCCCAAATAGCAGATTCACCAACAAGACCTACATAAACGCCATCGTTCACCACTACCGCATGACTGCATTTGTTCGTATCCATTACAGTTAGCGCATCCTCCAAGGAGCTGCTTAACGACAAACTAGGAATTTCATACGATATTAAATCTTTTGCTATCACTTAATTATGTCTTTGAATTCGTTACCAAAAGTACACTTTTTATTGATTTCCTGTAAGTTCTTAAACTATGAAAAAAACAAATTATTTTTTATTTATTAACGTTTTATTACTTTTGGGCATTAATTATAAAAAATCAAATCAAATAAAATGGAAGCAATAGCAATTTATTTACCTATTATTTTAGCCATCTTCGGCCTGATCTATATGGTCATCAAAAAAGGTTGGGTTATGAAACAAGATGCCGGTGACGGTGTAATGAAAGAAATTTCAGATCACATATATGAAGGAGCTTTAGCTTTCTTGAAAGCAGAATACAGACTCCTTACAATTTTCGTGATCGTTGCCAGTGTAGTTTTGGCAGGCGTATCCTATTTTGTAGAATCAACTCACATTCTAATTGTAGTGGCTTTTATTATCGGAGCTATTTTTTCTGCGTATGCAGGAAATATGGGGATGAAAATTGCAACTAAAACAAATGTAAGAACAACGCAAGCTGCTCGTACAAGTTTACCTAATGCTTTGAAAGTATCTTTCGGTGGTGGCACAGTAATGGGACTTGGTGTTGCCGGTTTAGCTGTTTTAGGTCTTACAGCATTCTTTATTATATTTTATCAATTATTCATGGGAGGTGAATGGACTAATACTAACGACATGATGGTTGTATTAGAAACATTAGCTGGTTTCTCCTTAGGAGCAGAATCTATAGCGCTTTTTGCTCGTGTTGGTGGTGGTATTTATACTAAAGCAGCTGATGTTGGTGCTGATTTAGCAGGTAAAGTTCAAGCAGGTATTCCAGAAGATGATCCAAGAAATCCAGCGACAATTGCTGATAACGTTGGTGATAACGTTGGTGATGTTGCAGGTATGGGAGCCGATTTGTTTGGTTCGTATGTAGCAACAGTTTTAGCTGCGATGGTTTTAGGTAACTATGTGATTGCTGATATGATCGAAGCAAAAACTTTTGTAGTGGATGCTTTTGGAGGAATTGGAATTATTCTTTTACCGATGATGATTGCAGGTGTTGGAATTATTATTTCATTGGTAGGGACTCTGGTTGTAAAGATATCATCTAACGATGCAAAAGAGAAAGATGTTCAAAAAGCATTAAATATTGGAAATTGGTTTTCTATCGCTATGGTAGCAATAGCTTGTTTTGCCCTAATTAAATGGA
>JBLIBC010000012.1:0-22894 GCA_047632015.1 Glaciecola sp. | reverse complement strand
GCATACATGCAAGGTCTTCAGGATAATGGAGTACTGGCAAGTGCCAAGCATTTCCCAGGGCACGGTGATACAGATAAGGATTCACACTACGATTTGCCAGCTGTTACCCACACAGCTGGAAGAATTGATTCTGTGGAGTTGTTTCCTTATCGAAGATTAATTTCAAAAGGTTTAGGTAGTGTGATGGTGGCTCATTTATACGTCCCATCATTGGATGATACTAAAAATTTGGCAAGTAGTTTAAGTCCTAAAATAGTGCAAGGATTGTTAAAGGATAGTTTAGGTTTTAAGGGGCTTGCTATTACTGATGCCTTGAATATGAAAGGGGTAAGTAAATTTTACAATCCAGGTGAAGTTGACTTGCTGGCGTTGCTTGCTGGAAATGACATCTTGCTTTTTTCAGAGAATGTTGGTAAAGCAATTTCATACATCACGAAAGCGGTGTCAAAGAACAAAATTACAGAAGCTGAAATTGATGCTAAATGCAAAAAGGTTTTACAATTAAAAAAATGGCTGAGTTTGGATGAATTCAAACCATTAAATACTGATAGTTTAGTGAAACAAATTAATTCAAGAGAGGCAGATTTACTTAATAGGAGGTTGGTTCAAAATGCCTTGACGTTATTGAAAAACGACAGTAATATTGTACCTGTAAGAGGGTTGAGTAAATTGAATATTGCTTGCTTAAGCATTGGTGGTAAACAGCAATCTGATTTCCAAAAAGAAGTGGAGAAATACGCTAGAGTGAAGTTTTTCCATATTGGTAAGAACCCCAGCAGCGAGCAAGTGCAAGCTTTGTTGGGAAAGTTGAATTCATTTAACATGGTAATTATAGGTGTGCATGGAAGTGTTAATCCTGCAAGAAATTTCGGTGTGAGTGCTAGATCAATAAGCTTAATGCAACAAATTGATGCTAATAATAAAACCATTGTAGCTTGGTTTGCTAATCCTTATGGGATGGCAAAATATCAGGGAATTGAAAACTTAGAAGGGTTGGTAATGGGTTACCAAGATAATACGTTGACAAACCGATATGCGGCTCAATTAATTTTTGGAGGAATTGAAGCTAAGGGCACCTTACCTGTTAGTTCAGGATTCTTTATGGAAGGAACAGGTCTTTCAAGTGTGAAAACAAGGTTAAAATACGGTATGCCTGAAGAAGAAGGTTTTAACTACGAAAAACTAATGATGATTGATTCCATTGCGATCAGTGGAATTACAGAACAAGCCTACCCTGGATGTCAAGTGTTGGTGGCTAAAAATGGAAACGTAATTTATAACAAATCTTTCGGTCACCATACTTATGAAAAAAAATCACCAGTAATAGCCACTGACATGTATGATATTGCTAGTGTAACTAAGGTGACTGCGACAGTACCTAGTTTAATGAGGTTAGTGGGAGAATCAAAACTAAGCCTGGATGATAATTTGTGTTATCACTTAGATTACGCAGATAGTACCAAGTACATGAACATGAATTTAAGGGACATGTTAGCACACCAAGCAGGATTGGTTTCAACTATCTTTTTTTACACGAAAACATTAAAAAGAGGTCAGTTGGATTACAGAATGTACAGCACGGAACAAACCGAAAAATTTCCCTTTAGAGTAGCTGAAGATTTATATGTACATAAAAACATACGTGATTCAATACGGAAATGGACTGTTACTCATGGCATTCACAAAAAAAGAGAGTATCGCTACAGTGATGTGGGTTTTTACTTTTATAAAGATATCATTGAAAAGCATTATGGGAAATCATTGGATCAAGTGACGGATAGTATGTTTTACAAACCATTAGGCGCTTCTCGATTGACCTACAATCCAAGGAATAAGTACGGCGTAAGTAGTATTCCTCCAACGGAAAACGACATGATTTTTCGTAAAAGATTAATTCATGGAGATGTACATGATCAGGGCGCTTCCATGATGGGAGGTGTGGCTGGACATGCAGGGTTGTTTTCTAATGCGAATGATTTAGCAAAAATGTTTCAGATGTACATTAATTGGGGTGAGTATGGTGGAGAAAGACTTCTTGAGGAGGAAGTAATCAAGGACTTTGTAAAATGTCAATTCTGCGAGCAGGACAACAGAAGAGGTGCTGGTTTTGATAGGCGTTCTACAGCTTCTGTAGGGCCAACTTGTAATTGTGTTTCGTATAAGAGTTTTGGACATACAGGCTTTACGGGAACAATGGCTTGGGCAGATCCAGAGGAGGATATCGTATATATTTTCCTTTCTAACAGGATTTACCCTGATGCTGACAATAAAAAATTAATGCGTCTTGATATTCGAACTAACATCCAAAAGGCGATATATGAGAGCTTATCAAAGGGAAGGTCCGAAGAATTACTTAAGAGCAATTCGGATTCTATTTCTGTAAAATAATTTTAGTTGATTATGCTATAAGTGTTGCTGGGTCGGTTATCTTTAGGGAAATAATTCCTTAATTATCGATAAATGGCTAAGTCAATTCTGAATAAAAAATCAATAAAATTTCTTGAAAACTATTTGAACAACGCTTCACCTACAGGTTTCGAAGCTGAAGGGCAAAAAATGTGGTTGGATTACATTAAGCCGTATATCGATGAGTACAAGGTTGATACATATGGGAGTGTGGATGCTATCATTAATCCAAAAGCAAAGTACAAAGTAGTAATTGAAGCTCATGCTGACGAAATTAGTTGGTTTGTTCATTACATAACTAAGGAAGGTTATATATATGTACGTCGTAATGGTGGTTCCGATCATCAGATTGCACCGTCAAAAAGAGTTAATATTCATACAGACAATGGGATTGTAAAAGCTGTTTTTGGGTGGCCAGCAATTCACACAAGAGGAGCAAAAGAACAACCGCCGACCTTAAAGAACATTACTTTGGATATTGGAGCCGAGGATGATAAGGAAGTCGCTAAACTTGGTGTTCAGGTAGGTGATGTCGTAACGTATGAAGATAAATTCATGATACTAAACAAAAGGTATTTTGTAGGTCGTGCATTGGATAATAGAATTGGAGGTTTTGTGATAGCGGAGGTTGCTAGGTTGCTAAAAGAAAGAGGTTCTAAATTGCCTTTTAGTTTGCACATTGTAAATGCTGTTCAAGAAGAGGTTGGTTTACATGGGGCACAAATGATGACTCAAAGTATACAACCAGATGTGGCGATTGTGACAGATGTTTGTCACGATACAACCACACCAATGATAAATAAAGTGGAACAAGGAATGGTTGTAGGCGGAAAAGGGCCATGTTTGACTATTGGGCCTGCTGTTCAAAACAATTTGTTGAAACTTATAAAAGACGCAGCGGATGCTAATAAAATAAAATTTCAAAGGTTAGCTGCTTCAAGAGCAACTGGTACGGATACTGACGCATTCGCATACAGTAATGGCGGTGTAGCATCAGCACTAATTTCATTACCAATAAAATACATGCATACTACTGTGGAAACAGCGCACAAGCAAGATGTGGAAGATGTGATAGAATTAATATATCATAGTCTGCAAAATATTGAAAACAACCATGATTTTAGGTATTTTAAGTAACTATTCCCTGCTAATTTTCGTATAAGTAGGAAGGTGTAATTTGAAAAAAAGATAATGAAAAAAGCAATGTTAATTTTGTTGGTATTAGTAGTAGTTACTAATACGTTTGCTCAGAATATCCAGTTTAAAGATTCTGTTATTAAATTCGAATTGATTGAGAATAATTATAACCTGGATGCAGATCGAGACAACGAAATTTCAATTGAAGAAGCTGAGTCCGTGACAACACTTTTATTGTATGCAGGTACTTGGGGAAGAAGCGTTCCAGCAGTACTTAACGAGATGCATTATTTCAAAAATTTAGAAAAATTTACTTGTCAGGGGTATGTTTCTGCAATTGATTTGCATGATAATAAGTTGTTAAAAGACTTGGAGATTTCTTGGTCTGAATTGGCAAGTCTTTGTGTTACTGAAAATGTTTTGTTGGAAAGATTAGTAGTGACAAATGCCACGCAAATTGAATATGTAGACCTTAGTAAAAACACACTTTTACCAATCACTTATGGAAATAATGTTTTACTGGGAGCGAAATTGGTGAAAGTAAATTCAACTCAATATTCATTGTATAATAAATACAGTGAAAATAATTACTGGGGTGTGCCAAAATCAACTTTGTGTAAAAGTAATTGTGAGGTGGAAAGCACGACTGACGAAATTGTGTTTTTTGACGGTAATTTAAAGTCCGCTTTGTTCAGTTATTCTCCAACTATAGATTTGGATAGTAATGGTAGAATATCGAAAGCTGAAGCAAATAAGGTTTTTACTCTTGATATATCAAATAAGGGTATATGTAATTTGGAAGGGTTACAATATTTTAAGTATCTGAATGAGTTATACTGTGATAGTAACAAGATAGAATCAATAGATTTTATTGAAGAGCTATACAGGTTAAGAAGAATTGACTGTTCGCATAACAGGATCACCGCCGACTACCAATTTATATTGGGGAGTAATGGTATTGAGTATGTTGATTGTAGTCATAACTTAATTGAAAGATTAATCATTAAAAGTATTTATGAGTTGGATACATTGAATTGTTCCTTTAATGATATGATTAGCTTGGAAATAGGTGATGATTATGAATATTTTCGGAACCTTCAATATGGAAGGTATGGTGGATATTTAAAGGATAATTATGGAGCTAGTGTTGAATATTTAAACTGTTCCAACAATAAATTTACTGAGTTAGGTTTTTCAACTTGTAATTATATTTCCTTTTTAGATGGTTCTAATAATGAGTTGCTTAGGACTCTTGATATAAGCAATGTGTATATTCATTCTGTAAATTTCGATCGAAACGATAACAATGGTTTAAACGTTTGTGCTTTGGATCTCTTTTATAACAACCCTGATTTTGTTTATCCAAACTCTACGTGGATTCAACGTGATTGTGGCAATAACCATCTAAATTTTCAGGATGATTCCTTGAGGAAAATACTGACTCCTTTGTATGATAAGAATAATGACGGGGTACTTGTTTATGCTGAAGTAGAATGCGATTTTTGGAACTCAGATCCCTCGAGCCTTGATTTATCAGGAAGAGGGATAGAAAATATTGAGGGATTGCAGTATGTTTGTGCAGATACGATTGATTTATCTGGTAATTTCATTGTAAACGGGAGTTTTAATGCGCCTATTTATGATGTAATTGATTATAATGGTGAGTACATGACGGAGCCAGGCAATCTCGTTAATTCTCTTGCTGTTTCCTTAGATATATCTAATAATAAACTTACAAGTTTTGATCTGTCAAAAGGATTTGAAGGAGTTCAAAATTTGAATATTGCGGACAACCTACTGACTTCATTAACGTTTTCAAGTACCTACAAATCCGAAGGAGAAGATGTTTATGGAACAAACTATGGGCTCAAAACACTTGAAGCTTCAGGTAATGACTTAAATTGTTTTGATGTTTCGTATGTAAAGTATTTAACCTCTGTAAATGTTTCTTCGAATTCAAACTTACTGAAGGTTCAAGTAAGTTCTGATCAATTAAGTGATAAGGTAAATGCGTGGACAAAAGATCCTATCACTGATTGGAGCATTGAAGAATGTGGTGTGCTTACAAACGTTGACGAATATAAAACAATAAGCGTCCCAGCTTATCCTAACCCTGCAAGTGAGATGTTAAATTTTTCATCAAAAATAGTAGGGTTATTTTCTTTGGCAGGAGTTCAGGTTAAGGGAGCTTTTTCAGAGAAATCAATGAATGTGTCTAATGTGTCACCAGGGATTTACGTGATTAAATATACTAATGGAGCATTTGAAAAAGTGATTATTAAATAGTTTTACTAAAAACAAAAGCATGAAAAAAATAATTTTAGTTGCATTGGGATTCATCTCTTACTCGGTTAACGCTCAGAACATTGAATTTGAAGATCCTGCCTTCAAGTCAGCTTTGTTAGCACACTCCCCAGTTGTAGATTCTGATTCAGATGGAGAAATCAGCGTACAAGAAGCTGAAGCCTTAACAAGCATGGATGTGAAAAACAAAGAGATTTCATCCATGGCTGAATTGCCATATTTTGTCAACTTAACTAGTTTGACTTGCACTCAAAATAATTTGTCCTCGTTGAATGTTTGGAGTAATGTGAAACTTAACTTTTTGTTAGTGTCGTCTAACAAAATTCAAGCTATGGATGTTAGGATTTTGCTTGACTTGGTAAGTTTTGATTGTGCAAATAATGAATTGAATAGTTTGTTGATTGGGAATCATATTCATTTGAATAACCTTAATTGTAGCGTTAACAAGTTGGGTGCAATCAATTTGGCTGGCTGTAAAGTGTTAAGGACTTTTCAAGGGCATGAAAATAATTTTCAAATATTGGATTTCTCTGCAAGTCCAATTGAACTATTGAATGTTACTTGTGCTGACAATAATTTGAAATATCTTGATGTTAGGCTGAACACGAGAATATCTTCTTATAATCTGCATGCATTAAATAATCCTTTAGTTGGGATATGTGTGAATGCGACACAACAAAGTATTAGCGATACGTGGGGTTATCCTGAAGGGACTGTTTTGTCCACAACTTGTGATTTTGGGAAAATTCAGTTTGAAGATGCTAATTTCAAAGCTGCATTACTTTCGCAAAGTACAACGATAGATGTAAATAAAGATGGTGAAATTAGTGAGTCTGAAGCTTGGTTTACTACTGAAATCAGTATAAGGAAAAGTTCAGTTACTAGTGTTAAGGAGTTGTCTTTTTTTCCAAACTTAACAGTGTTGTATGTTTCAGAAAATGATTTGACTTCTCTTGAAGTTAGTGGTAATACAAAATTACAACGCCTTGATTTTAGCAGGAATGGAGTTTCAACTATTGATGTCTCAGGCTTGCCTGATTTGACAGATTTGCTTTTTGAGGAAAATAACGTCTCTGTTTTGGATATAGATAGTAATCCTAAATTGATAAATCTTTGGGTTCGCAACAACAACCTTGCTGACTTGAGCGTGTTGAACAATACTGCTCTTACAACTATAGTAGCTCAAAGTAATTCCTTGTCAACGCTGGATTTAAGTATGAACTTAGCTTTAACAAATTTATATGTTGACAGTAACAACATTCGAAACCTTGATATTTCAAACAATCCACTTGGTAGCTACGTTTCCTTCACAGCAAAAGGTAATCCCATGAAAATGGTATGTTTAAACAGTGGTCACTTAAGTGTTAATTCTTTTTGGGAGATACCAGCTTCTGCTGCGTATTCCTTAACTTGTGATTCTACACGTCTTGGTAATATTGACTTTCCGGATACCTTGTTCAAAAATTTCCTAATCGATCACTGTACTCTTAGTAAAACAATTGATAATTCATCCATGCCTGTTGTTTTGGACGAAGATGCGGATCGGGAAATTACTTATGATGAGGTTTTTAATGTTTCTACTTTGCATTGCGGTGGTCACGCCACTTTAGATAGCTCATTGTGGTTTGAAGACATGACAGGAATTGAATATTTTGAAAACCTAACCCAATTACAAATTGACAATCAACTAGTAAAACAAATTGATGTAAGTAAGTTGACAAAGTTAGAGATGCTTATTATGAATAGTTTGCAATTGGAGACCGTTGTGGTTAAAGACTTACCAAATTTAGTTGTTTTGTCCTTTATATACAATAATGTTACCTCTGTCGAATTATCAGGGTTGCCTAATTTAAAGGTCATTAGTGCTACTAATAATAATTTAACGACATTAGACATAAGTGAATTTACTACGCTGAGCGATCTTCAATGTGAGGGTAATAGCATTTCACAAATTTGTGTTCCAAAATCAAGGTATGAATCTATTTCGATTGCGAAAGATAGTGTCACTGTATTGGACACTTTGTGTGGAATAAATTCAATAATTTTTTCGGATGTGAATTTGAAAAACGCGATACTGAATTATACACCTGCAATTGATACAAATGGTGATAGTATAGTAACTTACAATGAAGCGTTGGCAATTGACACCATTGATTTATCATTTAAAAACATACTGTTGTTTGCTGGTTTGGATGCATTCAAAAATTTAAAGTCCATTAATATTTCTTACAATCAACTGGCCCTTTTGGATGTGTCTCAGTTGAAGTATTTAACTCAATTAGTGGCCTCCAATAATGCATTAAAGTCTTTGATCACATTTACTAATTCTTCAGAAGGAGGAAGAAGAATAGGAACTGAAAACAATACCTTGTTAGATTTAGATGTGTCTAGTAACAGTTTTACAGAGTTAGACATTTCTATTTTTAGTGAATTGAACACATTTGATGGAAGTGGAAATACTGAATTACTTGAAATTTGTGTCACGTCAAATCAATTAGATAATAAGGTTGATTCTTGGTCGAAGGATGTTACCACAACCTGGTCAGCTAGTAATTGTGCAAGAGTTACATCAGTGTCACAGGATGAAATTACAAAAATGACAGTATACCCTAACCCTGCAAGCACTGTTGTTTGGACTTCCCAAAAAGTGATGCAGATATATTCAATGTTAGGGAATAAGAAAGAAATCAAATGGGTTTCTGATTCATCAATCGATATATCAGGTTTTAATTCTGGGGTTTATACCTTTCAGTTTTTAGACGGATCTACAAGCAAGTTAGTGGTTAACAAAAGATAGTTTGCTCAACAAAGGCAACCTATCAAGATGTTCACGTCTTGATAACGCAGGAGAATTATGACAGATCAGCAAACACTCATAGAGGGATGCATTAATGGTGACAGAAAATGTCAGCAAAAATTGTATGAAACCTTTTACGGTAAGATGATGGTAGTGTGTTTAAGATATTCTAGAGACCGGGATGAAGCGCTTGATGTTTTTCAAGAAGCATTCATTAAGGTGTTTAATAATTTAGTGAGGTACGGGAACAAAGGTTCTTTTGAGGGGTGGGTTCGAAGGATCATGGTGAATACGGCCATTGATCATATCCGGAAAAATAAGAAACTAAAGGAAATGGTGGAGCTCAAAGAGGAGATCACTAGAGCAGAGGAAGAAGACGAGGCAGAAGATTTATTAGACAAAGTATCCTTTAAAGATTTATTGAATTGTGTGCAGGATTTATCTCCAGCGTACAGGACTGTGTTTAACATGTATGTGATGGATGGGTATTCTCATAAGGAGATAGCAAACGAATTAGGGATTAGTGAAGGGACTTCGAAGTCTAACCTAGCTAAGGCCAAAATGAATTTAAGAAAATTATTAGTAGGAAAAATTGCAGGATTAGCAGTATATGGGAACGTTTGAAGATAACATAAGGAACAAGTTTAACTCAGCTGAGGTGCCAATGGGCACTGGTGCTTGGGACGCTTTTGAGCATAAGCTCGATGGTGCGCAAATGAGTGACTTGTTGTTTACTCAGAAAGTAGTAAATGCTTTAGAGTTTTCCTTGGTGCCTTATTCTCCTGAACATTGGAAAGCGATGCATCAAAAATTAGATTTAGATGTAGAGGGCAATTTTGAAAATAAAATAAGGTCTAAATTTTCTGAAGCTAAGTTTGCTGGGTCTGTTGTGGGCTGGGAAGATATGCTTAGTAAATTGGATGTGACTAATACAGGTGATTTTGACAAGTCGGCGAAGGAAAAATTCAACGAGGAGGAAGTGGAGTATAATGAAGAGCACTGGAAGGAAATGGAGAAAATACTTGACAAAGATAAAAAGCCTGCTTTTTGGGCTTATTTGGCAATAGGTGCTTTGGCTATTGGAGCAACAGTGATGTGGGGATTGTCTGGGGATAATTTGGAAGTAATTGCTGAAGATAAAATAAGTGAGACTGCACAGGACTTGGGTGCGTTGCTGGAAGTAAATAAAGATGTGACGACATTGTCATCTGAGGAGTTTGAGAAACTTGGAGATGAGATAGGTGCCGCTAATAGCAATACCGAAATTTTAAGTATTGAGGAAGCTAGAGAAAAAGCTGCGTTTGATAAATTGGAAAGAGAATTTAGAAAAAATCAATTACACCTTGTACTTGAAGGCAATTCAAAAAGAAGTAAACGTAGTGCAAGAAATGTTGGAGACAAGTCAAAACGTAAAGTCGGTAAATCAGGTGAATTAAATGCTAACCAAGGAGGGTCTTCAGCGAGTAATATGTTAACAGGTTCGGGCACAAGTTCCATTTTATCTTCAGTTTCGAATGAATCAACAAATGAAGAAGAGCAGTTTGGTATGGCCGAAATGATAGTAGAAAACGTAGCGTTAAGTGAGCCTTATTTAGATTATCAGTTTACTGATGTAGAATTTGACAAACGCAAGGTGAGAAAAGCAGTGCTTCATTCAGGATTACTTCCGTATTTGAATTTTTGGGATCAGGTTGCTGCTACAGGGATGACTGGTAAAAACCAGGCTAGTTTGTTTACATCACAGGATTGGAAAGTATTCAGACGGTACGGAAAACAAGTTGATTTTCAGTTTAATGTACCCTTTCAAGTGTTAGGTGGTTTTGAGCATCGTTTTGATAATTCTGGATTTGCTATAGGTACCTATTTGAGTAACAATTGTCAAAACAATTGGGTTTATAATGCGGTGAATGTGAGTGGTTCATATGAAAAGAGTTTAAATAATTCAGTGCTAAGATTTGGAGTTGGTTTAAGTTATAATAGGAATCATTTGCTGACGGAAGGTTTAACCTTGAGGGATCAGGTTTCAGTAGCAACTAGTCCTATAAATGAAACTAATTTGGACGAACTGAAAGTGCCGGCGGAATCCTTAATAAGAACGCAGTTTGGTGTAATGTTAGCGAATGAACATTTTATGTTTGCTTTTAATGTTAGTGATCCTTTGATGGTCAGAATTAATTACAACAATGATAGGAGTATGAAGCATGAAGGCCTTGCTTCAGGAACAATATCGCTAAGTAATGCTGTTAAAGCATCAGGTTTGATTAAAGTAGGATATCAAGAAAGCACTTACTTTAGTCCTGCTATAAGTGTATCAAAAGAAAACAGCTGGTTCATGCTGACAGAATTTGAAGAATTAAACAGATACATATTTACTTTGGGTTATGAATTTTCACAGTTCAGAGCATATACTTCATATGGTCATGTGACAAAAAGAGAAGTAGAAAGTTCTATTACGGATTTGTTTTCACAATCAGGACATGTGGCTGTGGGGGTCACTTATACAAGACAATAACATGAATAGTATAGTTAAGTACAGCTTGTTTATCTTGGCGATTTTACTGTTGTCTAGTACTGCTTGTAATAGAAATATAGACGATAATACAGCAGAGTTTGCTGACGACCCTAATTTTTTACCAATCACAGTTGTACATAAAGTTCCCATTACAGCAGTAAACAACGTGCCTTGTTTGTTTGAAAATAATTTTTTGAAAGTCTATGTGGATTCTCTGCCGTTTAGCACCACTGCTTGGTACATTATTAAGGATGGAAATCGATTGATAATGAGCAACAGTGCTTCTCAAAACTTGACCGTAGAGTCTAAATATGAATTAGAATTTAAATATAACGATGGGACCATTATAAAAGACACGACCATTGCATTTAATGTTCGTTATTGCCCAGTTGAAATAATACTGTCTGATGCATTTTCACCAAATGAAGATGGTGAGTATGATAAATGGACTGTTATCAGCAGCGGAGTATTAAGATTTAGTAGCGTGATAAAAAATGATAAAGGAGCAACTTTGTTTTCAACAGCTGACATTAACGAAGGATGGGATGGAACTTATGGAGGTAAGAAAATGCCCTCCGGGAGCTATCATTATGTCGTAGAAGGAGTTTTCAAAAACGGGAAATTATTTGAATACAATGGTCAGCTTGAATTAATCAGGTAGTTATTGAATAGATACGCTATAACTGGCAACAAACACATCATTACTTTTTAACTTTACAATCCCAAATTTTTCTGATAATATTCCAGAAGCATCTTGGTAGTCGGCAATTCCTTGCCATGGTTCAATGCAAATAAATGGTGCACCTATCGGTTTCCATATTCCTAAAAAAGGAAAGTTTTCCCAGGATACTTTTACGGCAATTTTATCTTTTTCGGAATTGATAGTTAATGCGGTCGATCTTAAGTCGGTAAACATCAATGCATCTTTTTCAAAGATTTCATCACTTAATACGATGTGCTGATCATCCCTTAAGAAGTCACTTTTTTCGTGGCTTAACAAACCTGTTTCATCAAGAAGTAAAGTTTGAGCATTTTCCTGTTTGTCAAATGTCAATTGGTATTCTTCTAGTTTGTTGTTTTTCATTGGGCAATTAAATGCAGGATGAGCACCTAAGCTAAAATAAAGCGCTGTATTCTCAGGGTTTTTAATCTTGTATTCTGTCTTCAGCCCATTGTCAGTCAATGCGAATGTGGTTTTAAAGCTGAAATCAAAAGGATATACTTTTTTTGTTTCCTTTGACGACTTTAACTCTAGTACACAATGCAGATCGGATTTTTCAATCAATTTAAACTCTTTATCTCGTGCAAATCCGTGTTGCCCTAAACTATAAGTTTGTTCTTCATGCTTGTATTTGCCGCCTCTTAATTTTCCAACAAAAGGAAATAGTACGGGAGCGTGTCTTCCCCAATATTTAGGGTTACCATCCCAAAGAATCTCTCTTTCATGCGTTTTACTATATAATCTAGACAATTCTGCACCATCATAATTGATGATTGCAATTAGCTGATCGTTTTCAAGTTGAATGGATTTTTTCATATTGGGTCTTGAATATGTCTTGTGTAATTTATTAGGTAGGCTTAGGTTATGTATTAAAAAAAGTAATAAATTTATCGTCCTTAATTATTAGGTTTCAAATGTACCCCTTTCCAGCAAAACTTGGAAAGTAAAAAGAAAACAAAAACAATGACAATGAAAAAAACACTTACAAACTTAACTTTATTACTGCTTGTTCTGATAATGAATGCTTGTGGTCCAGTTGCAGAAATTTCTGATCCTTCTGGAAAGGAATTGTCAATGACATGGGAGTTGATACAAAATGGGTACGAGAACAAGGGGCAAAGTTTAAATTCTTTTGTAATTACGAATAATTCTTCGGCAGTATTAAAAAGAAATTGGGCCATTTATTTTCATCAACCACGAAAAATAGTAGCAGGATCTACAGGAGATAATTTCTCGATTACACACGTCAATGGTGATTACTTTAAGTTGGAACCTACTGAGAAATTTATTGATTTAGATTCTTCCGCATCGGTGGAATTACAGTTCGTAAGTGAAGCTTGGTTTTTAAAAGCTGTTGATGCACCAAGTGGATTATACATTGTGTTTAATGATCCCCAAGGAAATGAAAAAAGCCCAGAGGTGATAGAAGATATGAAAGTGTTGCCTATTAAAGCAGATGGAAAGTTAGCAATTGATGGGATGAGTTTCTTGAATGTGCCTACCTCTGCCTCTATTTTTGATAAGAACGCCTTAAACACTGTTATTTCTAAAGACAGTTTGTGTCCTATTACTCCAAGTCCTATTAGTTATGAAAAACATGAAGGTGTTTACCACCTTATTGGTGGGTCAGGGGTGTCGTTTTCTTCTGATTTAGATAATGAAGCAGGTTATTTAATTGAAGCATTTGGGAAAGACTTTGGTATGTCTTTAGTTAAAACAAATGAAGAGGCGGTAATTAAATTACAAATTGATGCTTCCTTAGCGTTAAAGTCAAAAGATGCCTATGAGGTGCAAATAAGTGAGCATGGGGTTACGGTAAAAGGGAAAAGTCCTGCTGCTGTGTTTTATGGTGTTCAAAGTCTTAGAGGGTTGGTTCCTGTATCCGCTTACGGACGAAAAACTAATACACTTTCATTAAATTACACCAAAGTAACTGATGCACCAAGGTTTGATTACAGGGGTCTTCATCTTGACGTGGTAAGGAATTTTCAGACAAAAGAAAGCGTATTGAAGTTAATTGAAATGATGTCTTTTTACAAGTTAAATAAATTTCATTTCCACGTGTGTGATGACGAAGGTTGGAGATTAGCTATTGATGGATTACCTGAGTTAACAGATGTAGGCTCAAAAAGAGGGCATAGCACAGACGAATCAACAATGATAAATCCTGCCTATGGTTCAGGACCACACGCGATTGATAACACACCAGGAACTGGGCATTATAGTAAGGAGGATTTTATTGAAATTTTAAAGTTTGCAAAGAAACGGCACATTGAAGTAATTCCTGAACTCGATTTCCCTGGTCACGCGAGGGCAGCTATCATTTCAATGAAAGCTCGACAAAGAAATTTATTAGCTGAAGGGAAAGAAAAAGAAGCAAACCAGTACATTTTGCATGATCCTAATGATTCTTCCACTTACACTTCTATTCAGTTGTATAATGACAATGTAGTTTGTGTGTGTCAGGAATCTACCTATGATTTTTTAGAAAAAGTGGTTGATGAAGTAGTTGCCATGTACAAAGTAGCTGGGGTTCCTTTAAAAAATGTTCACATAGGTGGTGATGAGGTTCCTCATCCAACAGATGCTGATCCTGATAACGCTGTATGGGCAAAATCTCCTAAGTGTATTGCGCATTTAAAAAGTGATTCCAAGTACGGAAAACCTGAGGAGTTGTTTTACTATTTTGTGGATAGATTCAGTACCATTTTAGCTGACAGAGGGATTACTACTGCAGGTTGGGAAGAGATTGGATTAAAGAAGGTAGTTAACGAGGACAATGAAATTGTACCTGTAGTAAACCAAGACTTTTTAGAAAGAAACTTTCACCCTTATATTTGGAATACGGTATGGACATGGGGTGCGGAAGACAGAGGGTATAAATTAGCAAATGCTGGTTACGGTATTGTGCTGGCTAACGTAAATAACTTGTATTTTGATTTAGCTTATAACACGGACCCTGCTGATCCCGGATATTACTGGGGTGGATTTGTAGACACAAAGAAAGCATGGGCATTTGTGCCTCTTAATGTTTACAGTGAGCAAATTATTGACAGATGGGGTAACGAACTTCCTGATTCTTTGCAAAATGGTAAAGAACGATTGACGGAGAAAGGGAAACAAAATATCATGGGTATTCAAGGTCAATTGTGGGCTGAAACCGTTAAAGGAAGTGATATGATGGAATATTATTTATTCCCAAAAATGTTAGGTCTTGTGGAGCGAGCTTGGGCTAAGGATCCGCAATGGGATGCTGTAGCTAATACGGAAGAAAAAGAAGCTAAAATTCAAGCGGATTGGAATAGATTTTCAAGTAAACTTGGCTATTTTGATTTTAAAAGATTAACCTATATGAACGAGGGGTTAAACTACAGGATAGCTCCAGCAGGAGCGATGTTGAAAAACAATAAATTGCATGTAAACACTGCTTACCCAGGGTTTGAAATTAGATACACTACCAATGGAACGGAGCCAGTAGCGAGCTCAGCTTTGTATACAAAACCAGTCAAGGTTAGAGGAGGGGTGCAAATAAAACTTAAAGTGTTTAATGCAAATGGAAGGTCAAGTGTTGTCACTGAGTTAAAGTAATAAAATGTACTTCTGTAGTACAGTTCATTAATTACAAAAAAGGCTTACCAAAAGGTAAGCCTTTTTTGTTGGAAAAGTGTGTAAAAAAGTAACGCGAAACATTCCGTACTTCAAGTGAAAACGTATCTTTGTTTAAAATATATTTCGATGAGTTTAAAATGTGGAATTGTTGGTTTGCCAAACGTAGGAAAATCAACCTTATTTAATTGTTTGTCAAGCGCTAAAGCCCAGTCGGCAAACTTTCCTTTTTGTACAATAGAACCTAATGTTGGAACCATAACCGTTCCCGACCCAAGGTTAAATAAATTAGAAGATTTAGTGAACCCTGAAAGGGTAGTTCCCAACACCATCGAAATAGTTGATATCGCCGGGTTGGTTAAAGGAGCAAGTGAAGGGGAGGGTTTAGGTAATCAGTTTTTGGGGAATATCCGCGAAACAGATGCTATTTTACATGTAGTTAGATGCTTTGATGATGGTAATATTATTCACGTTGAAGGAAATGTCGATCCTAAGAGAGACAAGGAGATTATTGATATTGAATTGCAATTAAAAGACCACGAGACTGTAACTAAGCGGATGGAAAAGTCAGCTAAGCTGGCAAAAACTGGAAACAAAGATGCTCAAAAGCTCATGTCAATTTTGGAGCAATATAAAGAAGTGCTTGAGCAAGGTAAGTCTGCAAGGATTATACAATTATCCGCTGAAGAGGCTGAGTTGGTGAAGGACTTAAACTTGTTGACGACGAAACCAGTATTGTACGTATGTAACGTAGACGAGGCAAGTATATTGAAGGGAAATGAATATGTAAATATTGTAAAAGAAATTGCTAACGAAGAGCACGCAGAGCTGTTAATTATTTCAGCTAAATTAGAATCAGAAATTGCAGAATTGGATGATCAAGAGGAACGGGACATGTTTTTGGAAGACGCTGGACTTTCAGAGCCTGGGGTTAATAAATTAATTAGGTCAGCTTATGGAGCGTTAGCTTTAAGCACATATTTCACTGCGGGAGTAAAAGAAGTAAGAGCCTGGACCATTAGTAAGGGTATGACA
Organism: Glaciecola sp.; assembly: GCA_047632015.1. Classification (GTDB taxonomy): domain Bacteria; phylum Bacteroidota; class Bacteroidia; order Flavobacteriales_C; genus JBLIAZ01. The sequence continues at coordinate 6,376 of JBLIBC010000012.1, read as the reverse complement.
GCTCCGCAAGCTGCTGGTGTTATCCATACTGATTTTGAGAAAGGCTTTATTAGGGCTGAGGTAATTGCTTATGATGATTTTGTAAAATTAGGATCAGAAAGTGCTTGTCGTGATGCAGGTAAATTGTCTGTAGAAGGAAAAGATTATGTGGTGGAAGATGGAGATTTAATGCATTTCAGATTTAACGTTTAATATAAGCATCAAATTAAATATTGAGATTAAATGATTTGGTCAAGGAAATATGAACTAGAAGAATTCGTTCCTTTTCAAGAGCAAACGCTCTTGGAGGCATTAGGAATTGAATTGACAGAAATTGGAAATGACTATTTGATAGGAACAATGCCTGTTGATCATAGAACAAAGCAGCCTTTTGGGATATTACATGGTGGTGCCAATGTGGCTTTGGCTGAAACGTTAGGAAGTATTGCGGCAGGGATGGTAGTGGATATGAATAAATTCATAGCAGTTGGGTTGGATGTGAATGCCAATCATTTACGTCCAGTATCACAAGGGAAAGTCGAGGGGGTGGCAAAAGCCATTTTTATAGGAAAAAAAACCCATGTTTGGGAAATTAAAATATCAGATAAGGAGACAGGAAAACTGTCTTGCATTAGCAGATTAACCATGGCGATCATGCCAAAGTAGAAACTTAATAAAGCAAAGTATGAAAATTATCAAAAAATTAATTTTATCCATTGTAGTTTTATTGTTGTTGATAATTGGAGCATTAGCTGCTGTACCAGTGTTTTTTAAGGCCGAAATTGTGCAGGCGGTGAAAGATGCTGCAAATGATAATTTGAATGCTAAGGTTGATTTTGGTGAGTTTGACTTATCGTTATTGTCCACATTCCCTAATTTTTTGTTCGAGATTGAAAACATAAGCGTTATTGGTGTAGATACTTTCGCTACAGATACACTTGCTAGAATTGGTAAGTTATCCCTGAAAGTGGACATCCAAAGTGTAATGGATGGAAACTACGTGGTGGAATCCATTGGAGTTTCTGATTTGTATGTTCACGCGATTGTGTTGGAAGACAGCACTGCTAACTGGGATATCGCAAAAAGTGATACTGCAACATCAATTGATGAAGAAGAAAATGAAGAAGAAGTAGTTTTAACAGAAGGTGATGCACCATTTAAGTTTGAGCTTCCCAATTTTAGTTTTAGCAACATCAACGTGATTTACGACGACAAATTAGGTGACATGAAAGCTGAGGTAGTTAATTTAAACCTTGATGGTGACTACAAAATGGATGGCGAGCAAATGACGTTAAACACTTTGACTACTATTGACGGGGTAACACTTGTTATGGAAGGGGTAAAGTTAATGAACAAGGTTAAAATCATGTCAAAAGCAAATTTGGAGATCGATAACGAAAACTCAAAATATACTTTCAAAGAAAATGAGTTTGCGCTGAACAACTTGAAACTTGCTATTGATGGATGGCTAGCTATGCCAGGTGATGACATGGATTTCGACATGAATGTTTCGGCTAAAAACAATACTTTTGGAGAAGTGCTTTCCTTGATTCCTTCGGTTTATAAAAGTGATATAGCAGGAGTAGAGACAAAGGGTGATTTTTCATTAACAGCTTCTTTAAAGGGATTGATGACACAGGATAAGCTTCCTGCATTTAACGTTGGTTTTTCTGTAAAAAATGGATTTTTAAAGTACCCAGATCTACCAGAGTCAGTGAAGAATATTCAAGTGGAATTGAAAGTGGATAATAAAACAGGAATAATCGACCATACTGTGGTTAACTTGGAGTTGTTCCATTTTGAAGTTGCTGACAACCCTATTGATGTTAAGTTTTTTGTAAAAAATGTGGAAAGTGATCCTGATATGAAAGGAGAGATCAAATCTAAATTAAATTTTGAAAACCTTGGTAAGGCTATCCCAATGGAGGAAGGTGAGGAGTATAAAGGTCGTCTGAACGCTAACATTGACTTTGCTGGTAAATTGTCATCTATTGAAAAAGAACAGTATGAGGATTTTGCTTTAAAAGGGGAAATGACTTTGATGGACTTTTTGTATAAGTCTGCTGATTTACCAGATGTGAATGTGAAAAACATGCACATTAATTTTACTCCTCAATTTTTTGAGTTAGGGAATTTAGAGTTGACTATTGGAAAAAGTGATTTAAGTGGTAAAGGTAAGATTGATAACATACTTCCTTATGTGTTTAAGGACGATACTATCCAGGGTGTCTTTAGTTTGAGTTCCAATTATTTTAACTTGGATGAGTTCATGAGTGATGACTCAATAGCTACACCTGCTGAAAATGAAGCAGTTGCTTCTACTGATGGAGAAGCCGCTGTTGTGGATACGTCTTCACCTAGTGGCGTTGTTGAAGTACCTGGAAACATTGATTTTGTACTGAACACTGATTTCAAAAAAATCGATTATGATAACATGCCAATTACAAATTTTGTAGGTAGGTTGAAAGTAAAAGATTCACAAGTAAAATTTGAAGAAGCTTCATTGAATATATTAGGAGGAGCAATTACGTTGGATGGAACGTACAGTACTCAAAACCCGAAAATTCCTGAGGTGGACATGGATTTTTCAATCACAGGAATGGATATTCCGACTGCTTACAAAACATTTAATACAGTGGAAAAAATGGCTCCTATCGCACAACATGCTAAAGGGAGTTTTTCAACGAAGTTAAAGTTAACAGGAACCATGACCGAAAACATGGATTTGGATTTCAATTCCTTGAACGGGACAGGAGAATTATTAACTAAAGACCTTATTATTGAAGGTCATCCATTATTTAATAAGTTAGCTAAAGTACTTAAGAACCCAAAGTATAAAAAGCTAAAGGCGGATGATTTAACTATTGAGTATGAATTCAAAGATGGAAAGGTACATGTGAAGCCTTTTGAATTGAAGATTGGAAATAGTACCGCGCAAGTTCATGGTTGGAATTCATTCGAACAAACTTTAGAGTATACCTTTGGGTTTAAAATTCCCCGTGAGGAATTTGGTGGTGAGGCCAATGCGGTATTGTCCTCACTAGAGTCTCAAGCTGGTAAGCTTGGAGCGAATGTTGCGTTGGGTAAATATGTATTGATGGATATAATTGCAAGTGGTCCTGTAGCCGATCCCAAACTAAAAGTGGTTCCTAAAGGAATGTCAGGAGAAGGAGATAAAAGCGTAACAGATCAAGCTGTTGATGCATTTAAGGATGCTGCCAAGGAAAAGGTAGAGGAATTAAAGAACAAAGCAAAAGAGGAGGCGGATAGGTTAAGAAAAGAGGCTGAAGATAAAGCAAAAGCTGAAGCAGACAAATTGAAAAAGCAAGCTGAGGCAAAAGCAACAGCTGAATTAGACAAACAAAAAGCTGCAATAAAAGCAAAAGCTGACGCTGAAAAGAAGAAGCAAGCTGATGGTCTTAAAAAAGGGGCAGGGGATTTGATTAAAGGTTGGGGTAAGTAGATTTATTACTACGTAATACAGCAGTGTAAATGAAAATTAAATTCAACAAAGCGGCATTAAGATGCATATTGGCTGTTATTGTTTTTCAGTTGAGCTTTGTATCTTTTGCGCAAGATGGAAATTGTGACATTGAAGTGCCCAAAAAAGCAATTAATAAATTCAAAAAATTAAAAAAGAACTCATCCCTTAGGAGTACAGAGGTTAACAACAAAATAAAAGAGTTAATCGTGGAGTATCCTAATTTTGTGGACCCAGTTTATTATCTCGCAGAATTGTACAAAAAAATGACTTTTAGTACTAGCGAACCTGAGCTAAAAAAGAAGTTTATTTCTAAAACGATCTCTTATTACGAGCAATCGATTTCTATTTGTCCTGAATTTTCGGGCCATTTGGCTTACTATTATTTGGGTATTTTTCATCACAAATACAATAAGGACTTAAAAACTGCAGCACATCATTTTCAAAATTACCTTGATAAGGAGCTTGAGCATCCAAAATCGTATAAAAAGATTGCCACAAATTTAGCGGATGAGTATTTTACAAAATTTCGTTTGTTAAAGCATCCAGTTCAGTACGACCCTGAAGGCTTGGAAGGGGTTAATACTGATGAGGACGAATATCTTCCTATGTTAACACCAGATAACAATTACTTGTACTTAACTCGTAAAAGGACTACGCCATTAGATTTAAGCCAGCCTTTAAAGAATGGAAATGATCACAACGAGTATTTTTGTAAGAGTAAAAAAATGTACGGAGGATTATTTTCTAATGGGCGTTTACTTGGAAAACCATTTAATCAATTTAGGGAACCTATAAGTGGATTAAAGCTAGTGGGGCAAGGTGGGATATGTATTACTCCTGACAACAAAGAGATGTACATTACATTGACCTTACTGGTTCCAGCAAAAGGGACAGGGTATAAAAACACACAACTGTATTACACGAAAAAGAGAGATGGACAGTGGAGCCCTCTTAAACCTGTTGGAAGAAACATTAATGATGAAAATAACCTACCGACATGGGAAGGGCAAGCTACTATTTCCGCAGATGGAAAAATGATGGTTTTTTCAACAGCGAGACCAAGCAGTATTGAGTTTTCGGTAGGAAGTGAAACGTATAATTCGATGGATTTATATGTAGTTCATAAAATGACAAATGGAATCTGGGGGAGGCCAAAAAGTTTAGGGGATGTTATCAATACTCCCGGGAACGAGAAAACTCCTTTTTTACATACGGATAGTAAAACCTTGTATTTCTCCTCCAATGGTCATCCCGGGATGGGAGGTTACGATATCTTTTTTAGTCAAATGACCGACGAAGGTGAGTGGACAAAACCAAAAAACATTGGTTACCCTATAAATACTTCTGGAGATGAGCATGGATTAATGGTGAGCTTGGATGGTAAATATGCGTACATGTCGACAGGTAAAAAAACAGGCCCTGACGGTGGACTGGATATCGTTCACTTTCCTTTACATAAAAAAGCACGGCCTGAGAAAGTAATGTTTATTAAAGGTAAACTGGAGGCTGAGAATGGGGATGTAGTTAAAAACGGAAGGATTACAATTACAGATGAGGGAACTGGGGAGGTACATGAGGCTATTGTAGACGAAACAACAGGTGAGTATGTGGTGGTGGTTGCTGTGAGGGATCCTAAAAAAGAAAAACTAAAAAAAGAAACAGTGATTTTACAGCTTGATGATGAAGAACATGAAGTTCCGTTTGGAAGTAAAATAGCTGCTGTTAATGGGAAGGAAGAAATTATTCCTCCAGGTGCTAAAATAATTCAGCTCAATGAGAAAAAGGAAGTTGTGCTCAAAAAAGGAGAGAAAATCAGAAAGGTTAATGAAGTAAAAACTGTGATAGCTATTGACGAAGAGGTAGTGGTTAAAAAGAACAAGCAAAAGGTCGTTAAAAGGGAAGTGAAGGATGCGGGTCAAAAGAAGACAAAAAAGCAAAAGTTTTTAGTTTCGGCAACTGGTGACGATATGGCTTTTTCAACTGAAAGCATTGAGGTGGATCCTGAGGAGGTTGATGGCGTTGTTAAGATGAACGACAAGAAGATTGAAATCAAAAAAGGAGAAAAAGGTGAGGTAATAAGATTAAATGAAGTGAATTTTGCGGTGAATAGTTATTTGTTAGACTCAAAATGCATGTTAGTTTTGGATGAGTTAATAAAGTTTTTAAATGCAAAACCTCAAATGAAAATTACAATCCATGGACATACAGATAATGTGGGGTCAGAGGATGAAAATTTAAAGCTGTCGGACAGTAGGGCAAAAGAGGTGAAAGAGTTTTTAATTGATAATGGGATTAGTCAGGAGCGGTTAAGTCACCGTGGTTTTGGGTCGTCAAAACCAAAAAAATCAAATAATACAGAGGGAAACAGGTTGTTGAATAGGAGGGTAGAGTTCGTTATATTGAATCGTTAACTATGTTTTATAGCCTTTTTGACAGGCTTGAAAATAAAAATTCCCGACTCAGTAAAATTATAAAAATTCTGAATCGGGAATTTAAGCAAGAACAATTAATTATAGAAAATTACTCATCTATACTATTGACGGAAACAGGTGTGGTAAGTTGCCTAAAAAGATGTTTAAAATGAGATTTTTTTTAATGTTTTTTTTAGCATTTTTTATAAAGCCTTGTTTGGCTTGTGTTTGTGATGAAATCGGCGTCTTGGATTTACAGGTTTGTTCTTCATACGATGTTATTTTTATTGGAAATATTAATGAAATTAGAGCTTGTGAAGATGGGAATTCAACAGTCGTTTTTGATGTTTCCGAAATGTATAAGGGGGACGCGGAATATACTTGTATGGTGAAATACACTTGCGGAATTAAAGATTGTTCGATGGATTTTCAAGAAGATTCAGAGTGGTTAATTTTTTAGAAAAAAATAACGCCCAGGAGAATATTTTTAATTTTTTTTCTC